>JAHFBU010000092.1 GCA_023249795.1 Syntrophaceae bacterium | reverse complement strand
GACCTGCTCAAGATGATGTCGATCATTGAGAAGATCGACAAACCGACCCCGCAGATCCAGATCAAGGCGAACATCGTTGAGACCTCCAAGGAAACCGCCCGGAGTTTGGGGATACAGTGGGGCGGAATGTATGCCCGCAGGCTGGGAAATGAGAATCTTTACATCACCCCCGGCGGGTCGGGAGGCACGGCCGTCGCGCCCGGAAGCGCCCTGTCGGGGAGCTATACGCCTGCCAGCGGATCGACGGGCATCTCCGGTCAGGGAAACATCGTCGACTTCCCCGTCTCCTCCTCGGCCATAACCGCCGCCGGAGGGGTGGCCTCCCTGGGGCTCATGGTCGGCTCCATCGGCGGCAACATCCTCGAACTCCAGCTCAATGCCCTACAGCAGGACGGCAAGCTGAACATCCTTTCCAGCCCCTCCATCACGACGATGGATAACCAGAGGGCCTTTACGGAAAACGGGGAAAAGGTTCCCTATTCGACGCTCGATACCACCGTCACCCCGCCCACCCGAACGGTCAAATTCGAAGATGCCGTCCTTCGTCTGGAAATAACGCCACACGTGATCGACGGCCGGAACCTCTCGATGAAGATTCTCGTAAAGAAGGATGAGGTCGATACGACCCGGACGGTCGACGGGAACCCCTTCATCATCAAGAAGCAGACGGAAACCTCGCTGATCGTCCAGGATGGAGAGACCATCGTCATCTCCGGTCTCACGAAACAGAGGAACCTGCAGGGGACAAGTGGCGTCCCCGGGCTGAAGGACGTCCCCTTTCTCGGCTGGCTCTTCAAGAATGACGACAAAAGCATGAAGATGGAAGAGGTTCTGATCTTTATCACGCCGAAGATTCTCGAACCGTTCAAACTGTCCGCGGGTGCTCCAATGGCCGTTGTGTCGGGAAACGAGACTCAGAAGAAGTCGGTGCCCTAACAGAGTGTTGAAAGGATTGAGTCGCATGAACAGATTCCTTGCCCTTCTTGCAGCAACAGTCATTGCCCTGGGAACAGCCGGGTGCGGAGGTGGGGGGACCAGCGCCGACCCACTCGGCACGGACAGCCTGATCTTCGGATACCTGAGCACTTCGACGAGCACCGATTGGGTAACGGCCCCCCAGGTCAATACCAGCGGCACCGTCGCTCTGACGGCCCGGGTCACGAACGCCTCCGGAAAGGCCGTCGTGAATAGAGAGGTTACCTTCAGTGTCTCCGGCACCGGCGGCGGGTTCCTGAGCGGGGCGACCGCCATGACCAATGCTTCGGGAGATGCCGTGGTGATATATACAGCCGGTTCGGCCTCCGGGGTCGATGTCGTTCGGGCGTCCATCTCCAATGGCGCCAGCATGATCGCCAACATGATCGTCGGCGGGGGCGGGACGGACGGACGTCAGATCGCCCTCCAGGGATCGGCGACGTCGCTTTCGGCCGGGCAGAAGAGCGTTCTGACGGCGACCGTGACGAACGGTACGGGAAGTCCCGTCATCGGCGCGACTGTTGTCTTCTCATTCATTTCAAATGCGAGCGGAGCGCCGGCCATCACCATTCTGAACGGCGGCAGGACGGATGGCGTCGGCCGGGCGATGGCGATCTATACGGCTGGGGCGGCCGGTGATGTTCAGGATATCGTCCAGGCTCAGATCGTCGGCCTCGCCGCGGCCCCGCCATTGACCCTGACCATAACAGCCGCGACGGCGACGGCGACCAAGACCCTGGCGTTGAGCGCGGGGAGTGTCTCGCTCGCCGCGGGGGAGAGCAGCATTCTGACGGCGAAAGTGACGGATGGTTCGGGAAATCCCCTGAGCGGGCAAACGGTCACTTTTCGGTTTCTGGGCGGCGGCGCCGCGCCGAGCGGCGCGACCCTCTCCGTCCTGAACGGCGGAACCACCGATGCGAGCGGACAGGCCCTGGCGGTCTATACGGCGGGAAGCGTAACCCCCACTTTGAGTCTCCAGGATATTGTGGAAGCCGCTGTAGCGGGTGCCTCGGGGGCGGTCCTCATCGCCCGAACGTCGAGCACCGCCGTTGCGCCGGTGGGAAACCACATGACCCTGGTAGCCGATGTAACCTCCCTGGCAGCCGGCCAGAACAGCATTCTCACGGCGAAAGTGACGGATGGTTCGGGAAATCCCCTCAGCGGGCAAACGGTCGCCTTCCGGTTTCTGGGCGGCGGCGCGGCGCCGAGCGGCGCGACCCTCACTATCCTGAACAGCGGGACCACCGATGCGAACGGCCAAGCCCTGGCAGTATATACGGCGGGGAGCGCGACCCCCACGTCGAGTATCCAGGATATCGTGGAAGCTGCCGTAACAGGTTCTTCGGGGGCGGTCGTCATCACCAGAACGTCCGGTAACGCCGTTGCACCGCTGGGAAACCGCATCGCTTTAACGACCGATTTGACCTCCCTGGTCGCTGGGCAGAGCGCCGTCCTTACGGCCACTGTTACGGACGGATCGGGAAATCCCGTTGGCGGCCAGACCGTGACGTTCGCACCTGTCATAGTCAACAGTGGGGCAACCCTCGTCACCATCAACGGAACCACTGACTCCAACGGCAGGGCCGTTGCGATCTACACGGCAGGCGCGGCGAGCCCCACTTTAACCCTCTATGATACGATCCAGGCCAGTGTGGTGGGCTCCGCCGGAGCCCTCGTGATGACCCGGACAGCCCCCGGAGGCGGCGGAGGGACGGGCGGCGGCTTTTCGATAATTGTCGTGCCGACACTCGAATCTGTCGCCGCCGGAGAGTTGAACGCCATTGTCGCCACGGTCAGAAATGCGGACGGCACCGCCGCGTCGGGGCAGACGGTCGCCTTCCGGTTCCTGGGCGGGACCCCGGCGCCCAGTGGTGCGACATTGTCCGTCCTGAATGGCGGAATCACGGATCCCAACGGCGAAGTCTGGGTCATCTACACGGCGGGCGCGACCAACCCCACGCAGAATGTCCAGGATGTCGTGGAGGCCACCGTAACCGGCGCCGCGGGGGCAACGATCATCACACGCAAATCGGCGTCAACGGGAAACCGTTTCGATTTCTTCGTGACGATTCCGGATACCTCAGTGGCCAGATTCAGCTTGATTATACCGACACCAAGCAACTGCATGTTGAAGGCAAAGGTGACCTCCAGCAGCCTTGGGGCCACGGTGCCCTCACCGGTCGTCGGCGAAACGGTGACCTTTTCGATCTTCAGGGGTCCCGGAACCCTTCCGGCATTGAACACGGCTGTGACCGATACCAACGGCGAGGCATGGATCCTCTTCAATCAGCCTGTCCCCGCCGCCGGCGAGACCATCGTCCGCGCAACGATACCCGTTTCGACCAACTCGCCAAACGGCGGCGACGCGGTCGTGATCGTTTACTGGTGATGTGAAGTTTTGGGGACATGGGGACACCTTGCAGCAAGGTGTCCCCAGCCCGAAGGGATCGGAACATCTCCCCGGAACACCAGGCAGATGAACAGACAAAATCGTCACCCCGGCGGAAGCCGGGGTCCAGCGCTTTGATAACCACCTTAATCCCCTGGATACCGGCTTTCGCCGGTATGACGTTGATGGTGAATTTTCAACTTATAACGAGTTCCCCCGATCTGTTTTCGTAGTAATGACAAATGGGGAATGCTGGATTCCCGTTTTCACGGGAATGACAAAAAAGGAAGAGACTTCGTTTTCTTACGCGGTCATCAGGATGAACCATGGATTATTTTAAGATTCTCAACCTGAGCCGGGAGCCCTTCTCCAACTCTCCGGAGCCGGAGTTCTTCTACCAGTCGTCCCAGCACCTCGGATGCCTGCAGCAACTGGAACTCGCCATCCGCCTGCACCGGGGGCTGAATGTCGTCATGGGCGAGGTGGGAACGGGCAAGACCACCCTCTGCCGCCAGCTTATCCGCCGCTTTACGAACACGGAGGAGGACCGCAACGAGATCGAGACGCATCTCCTGCTCGACCCCTGCTTCAGCACCCCCCGTGAATTCCTCTCCACCGTCGCCATCGGCTTCGGCCTGCCCGGCGCGGAATGCGCGGAAAGCGAATGGCAGATCAAGGAGGCGATCAAGAATCACCTTTTCCAGAAGGGGGTGGATGAGAAGAAGACGGTTGTTCTGATCATCGACGAGGGGCAGAAACTCCCCGAATTCGGACGGGAAATTCTACGGGAATTTCTGAACTACGAGACGAATGAGCAGAAACTCCTCCAGATCGTCATCTTTGCCCAGAACGAATTTGGGCAGATCCTGAAGGACCATAAGAATTTCGCCGACCGGGTCAACCAGTATTACCTGCTTGGACCCCTCAACTTCCGGGAAACGCGGGCGATGATCCGTTTCCGGCTTGCCCGCGCCGGTCGGCCGGCCGATGCGCCGGCGTTGTTTACGCTCCCCGGTCTCTGGGTGATTTACCGGGCGACAGGCGGCTACCCGCGCAGGATCATCTCCCTGTGCCATCAGGTCTTGCTCTCGCTCATTATCCAAAACCGCCTCAGGGCAGGCTTGCTTCTCGCCCGCTCCACCGCCCGCCGTCTGATGCCCGAACTGGTCCGGAAGGATCGGTGGACCGCCGTGGGTCTGGCGGCCATTTTTATTTTGGCGGTCATCGCGCTTTTTCTCTGGGGTCCCGCGCCGTTGAATTTTATCGGGATATGGAGTTCCACCGAGGCAACGGTGCCGGAGCCGGTGAAATCGGTGCTCTCACACGAACCGGCCACGAGGACCGGGATGGCTGAAAACCGGGAAGCAAGTTCCGGAATGCCGGAGACTCCGCATCCGGCGGATCCCCCGGCGGCAGCGGCGCCGGGCAAGGGCGCTCTCGTCGTCGCCACACGGGAAAACAAGCCCCCGGACCGGCTCGGTTCGCTGAAGATCCGCGAGGGGGGCACCGTCTTTCGTCTGCTGGAGGAGATTTACGGACACGCCGGGACGGCCCGTTATCAGGCGGTCATCCGGGCCAATTCCCATATCGCCGACATGAACCGGGTTCGAGCCGGGGAGACAATCCATCTTCCGGCCGTCCCGGCGCCTTCCACATTTTTAGGGCCGGGCAGGATCCGCGTTCAGATTGCAAAAGAGACGGATCTCGAAGATGCCTATGAAGATTTCAAAAGCCCTTCACGGAAACTCCCCCCAAACCGGCTGATTCCGCTCTGGAACCCCCGCGAGGGGTTGGTATTCGCGACGGTCATGAAGAGGGTTTTCCCCAGCGCGGATGCCGCACGGGAGGCCATTCGACAGCTTTCACCGGGGCTTGCCGTCGACGCAATAATCATGGAAAAACCGGAGGCGGATACCGTCTTCTTCGCAAACTGACCGAAAGGTTGTGTCCGATGATCGTAAAAAAAAGACTGGGAGAAATGCTCGTCGAGAGCAAACTGATCTCCGAAGAGCAGCTTAAGCAGGTCCTGATTGACCACAAAAAGGCCGGTCTGAAGCTGGGCCAATTTATCAGCCGCCATGGAATGCTCAACGAAAACCAGATTGTGGACGTGCTCAGCCGCCAGCTCAAGATCGAAAAATACCACCCCGACGGCTATCCCATCGACAGCGCCCTCGCCCGCCTGATTCCGATCGAAACCGCGCAGAAATACAGGTGGCGCCGCTTCGGAAACGGGGGCGTCTGCTGACGATCGCCATGACGGATCCCCTCGACATCAACGCCCTGGATACGATCGAGATCGCCTCGAATTCGGAAGTGGAGCCGGTCGTCTGCACCGAGCGCGAAATCAACCAGTTGATCAGCGGTATCTACGGGTTGCAATCGGGGCTGGGCGGCGTCATGGAGAGTATGGAGATCGAGGCGGAGTCCGCGGAAGAATCGGCGCAGGAGCAGGCCGCCGAAGAGATCAAGGTCGCATCTCTTCAGGATATGGCCGGCGAGGCCCCCGTGGTTCGCCTGGTCAACTCCATCTTCGCCCAGGCGATCCGCGAGGGGGCGAGCGACGTCCACATCAGCCCCCAGCAGACGAGCATCCAGGTCCGTTTCCGGATCGACGGCAAGCTCCACGAGGTGCCCTCTCCTCCGAAGGCGCTCTTCCTGCCGATCGTCGCCCGGATGAAGATCCTTGCCAACATGGACATCACCGTCTCGCGCATCCCGCAAGACGGCCGTTTCACGCTCAAGATGGAAAAAAAGGAGATCAATGTCCGGGTCTCGTCGATGCCGACGATCTACGGGGAAAACGTCGTCCTGCGTCTTCTCGACATGAGTTCCGGCGTCTATTCCCTTGATCGCCTTGGCATGGTCAAGACGGACAGGGATAAGATTGAAACGATGATGCGGAAGGCCTACGGGATGATCCTGAGCACCGGCCCGACGGGAAGCGGCAAGAGCACGAGCCTCTACTCCATCCTCAATGCGCTCAACAGCACCGATACGAACATCATCACCCTCGAGGATCCGGTCGAATACCGGATCGACAATATCCGCCAGGTCCAGCTCAACCGGAAGGCGGGGATGACTTTCGCGAGCGGGCTCCGCGCCATCCTCCGGCAGGACCCGGACATCATCATGGTGGGGGAGATCCGTGATTCCGAAACGGCGGCGATTGCGATCCAGGCCGCCCAGACGGGGCATCGCCTGCTCGGCACCCTGCACACCAATGACGCGGCCGGGGCGATCACCCGTTTCGTCGATATGGGGATCGAGCCTTTCCTCGTCGCCTCGGCGCTTCTGGTCTCCTTCGCGCAGAGGCTGCTCCGAACCATTTGCCCCTACTGCAAGGAATCCTACCGGCCAACCGAGGTCGCATTGGTGGCCTGGGGGCTTGAAAAGGCGGAAAACGCCAACTTCCAGCGGGGGAA
>JAHFBU010000091.1 GCA_023249795.1 Syntrophaceae bacterium | reverse complement strand
CATCGTCTTCACCGCTTTGGCCGGATCGTTCGTCTATTATCTTTACGGATCGTCGGATATTCCGACCGCCGCGCTGCTGGCGGCGGCCGCCCTTTGCACGGTCCGCCTCGGCGCGAAACAATGTTCCATCCTGCCTGAATGGAAGCTGAAGCGGTATTTCGGCTGCTTCCTGCTCTTCATCGCGCTGCTGCTCTTGCTCAAGCCCTTTCTGCCGCACGGCGGGGGGGGGGCGTCGCCGGGCTGGATCCGCTGGGGTATCCTCGCTGTACTGGCGCTCCTGACCGGTTATATTTCCGGAATGATGGGGGTGGGAGGCGGGATGATCATGGTGCCGGCGCTGGTCCTGTTTGTCGGCATCGGCCAGGTCACCGCCCAGGGGATCTCTCTGCTCTCCATGATCCCCATCTCGATGATGGGCACCTGGGCCCACTGGAAATTGGGCCATATCCGGACGAGCATCCTGCCCGGACTCATCGCCGGGGTGGTCGCCGGGGCTTATGCCGGCGGCAGTTTCGCCCATTCCATACCGGAGACCGAACTGCGGTTCGTTTTTATCGCGCTGATGGTCTATACGGCGTCCCGGTATCTGCGGACAAGGCCCAAACAGGCCGACGAGACCTGCGCACAAAAAAACGGGCAGGAGGGGTGACCCGCCGACCCGTTTGAACGGTAACCCTGTCACTCCCGCGAAAGCGGGAGTCCATAACAGGTTAGAATGACTTGATTCCCGCTTCCGCGGGAATGACACAAAAAAGCTAAAGTCGACTTTTTACGAGTTCGTCAAGTACGAAGCCAGCTCCCGCGTTTACCCCAGACGTTTCCGAAGATCATCCAATTGCTTTTGGAGCCTTGCGGGGAGCCGGTCGCCGAACTGACCGAACTGTTTTTCGATATCGGCGATCTCAATCTTCCAGGCATCGGCGTCGAGGCGGAGCAGCTCCGCCAGATCCGCCGGGGCAACGGCAAGCCCCTTCAGGTCGAGGTCGCCATCCTTGGGCATGAGGCCGATCGGGGTTTCGACAGCACCGACCTTCCCTTCGACCCGTTCGCACATCCATTTCAGGACGCGGCTGTTGTCGCCGAAACCGGGCCAGAGCCACTTTCCTTCGGGGCTCTTGCGGAACCAGTTCACGTAGAAGATCCGTGGGGCGTGGTTGCCGAATCGGTCGCCCATCTCCAGCCAGTGTCCGAAATAATCGGCCATGTTGTAGCCGCAGAACGGCAGCATGGCGAAGGGGTCGCGACGGAGATTGCCGACGGCGCCGATGTTGGCCGCGGTTGTCTCCGAAGAGGCCGTGGCGCCCATGAAGACGCCGTGGTCCCAGGAATAGGCCTCGTGGACCAGCGGCATGACGCTGGCGCGGCGGCCGCCAAAGATGAAAATGTCGATCGGCACGCCTTCGGGTTTCTCCCAGTCGGGGCAGATGACGGGGCACTGCCGGGCCGGGGCGGTGAATCGGGAGTTGGCATGGGCGGCCGGTTCGCTGGCGCCGGGAGCCCAATCCCTGCCCTTCCAGTCAATCGCGTGGCTGGGCGGCGCCCCGTCCATCCCTTCCCACCAGATGTCGCCGTCGTCGGTCAGGGCGCAGTTGGTGAAGATGATATTCTCCTTCAGGGTATCCATCGCGGACGGGTTGGAATCGTATGAGGTTCCGGGGGCGACGCCGAAGAAGCCGTATTCGGGGTTGATGGCATAAGGTCTTCCATCCGGACCGATCTTGATCCAGGCGATGTCGTCGCCGACACACTCGCATTTCCAGCCGGGGATGGTCGGCGTAAGCATGGCCAGGTTGGTCTTGCCGCAGGCGGACGGGAACGCCGCCGCGATATGCAACCGTTTGCCCTCCGGGTTGGTCAGGCGCAGGATGAGCATGTGTTCGGCCATCCACCCTTCCCGTTTCGCCATGGCTGACGCGATGCGAAGCGCCAGACATTTTTTCCCCAGGAGAGCGTTCCCGCCGTAGCCGCTCCCGTAGGACCAGATGAGGTTCTCCTCCGGGAAATGGCAGATGTATTTCTGGTCGAGCGGGGCGCAGGGCCAGGACGAATCCTTCTGCCCCGGCGCAAGCGGCGCGCCGATCGAATGCAGGCAGGGGATGAACTCGCCGTCGGCGCCGAGTTTCTCGATCACCTTCGTACCGACCCGCGTCATGATGTGCATGTTGCAGACCACGTAGGGGCTGTCCGTGATTTCGATGCCGATCTTGGCGATCGGCGAATCGACCGGGCCCATGGAAAAGGGGATCACGAAGAGGGTGCGTCCCCGCATGCAGCCCTTGTAGAGCCCTTTCAGCGTCGCTTTGAGTTCAGCGGGATCGATCCAGTTGTTCGTCGGGCCGGCTTCTTCCTTCCGGGACGTGCTGATGTAGGTGCGCGATTCGACCCGGGCGACGTCGCTCGGGTCGGAACGGAACAGAAAACTGTTCGGGCGCTTGGCGAGTGGGGTGGCCATGCCGCCGGCCACCATCTCTTTCATCAGCCGGTCATACTCTTCCCGGCTGCCGTCGCACCAGTGAATGGAATCGGGCTGACACAGGTCGGCCACTTCCCTGACCCAGCCATTTAGCTTTGTGTGTTGCGTTGTCATGAAAAATCTCCTTGTTACGAATCAGTGGGCCTCGGCCATCGCCCCGGCGATGTACATCATCGCAAGGAGCATGAAGACCAGGGTCTGGATAAGGGAGGTGAAGATCATCAGCACCAGGACCGGCATGGGCAACAGGAATGGAACCAGCAGGAGCACGACCGCAAGGGCTTTGTCCTCCCCCATGATGTTTCCGAACAACCGGAAGGAGAGGGAAACGGGGCGGGCGAGATGGCTGACGATCTCAATCGGTATCATCAGAGGCGAGAGCCACCAGATCGGTCCCATGAACTGTTTGAGGTATTTGATGCCGTGGACCTTGACCCCGACGATGTGGGTCATCAGAAAGACCACGAGGGCCATGGAGACGGTCGTGTTGAGGTTCGCCGTCGGCGACTCGAAACCGGGGAGCAGGCCCAGAAGGTTCGCAGCGAGGATATAGAGACCCAGCGTCGCGATCAGCGGGAAGAACCTTCGCCCATCATGTCCCATGGTGTCGGTGATGAGGCTGTCGAACCCGCCGATGATCACCTCCATGACGTTCTGGAATTTCCCGGGGACGATCTCCATCCGGCGCGTGGCCAGGAAGGAGAAAAGGGCAAGTATCGTCATGACAAACCAGCTGTAGGAGACGACGACGAGATGATGTTCCGCAAGCCAGTGGTTTTCGAAAAACAAAACGGGTTCCATTTAACGGACCTCCTCAACGTGATTTTTTCTGGATAACGATATAAGGGTCGCAAGCACGATGTTCAGAACGACGACGGAGAGGCCGATGACGAGGCCGATCACATCGACGATATCGCGGGAAATGATAATAAACAGCAGAATCGCCGTAACGGCCAGCCGGAGATAGTACCGGACCATCATGGCCGAATGGGCCCGGTTCAGGTATTCCGTAAAGACCTTCAGGAGATTGCGGTAAAGCCAGTGAAAGTTGATGATGCTGATCACCCCCCCGAGAAGGATGCCAAGGCTGAAACGGGAGGATCGCAGGAAAAGACTTCCCGCGGCCAGCGCGGCAAGCAGGAGCCAGTTCGTGATCTCAATCCTTTTCTGGAGGGGGTCTTTTTCGATGCGGTTCACTTGTTACATCCGTGCTGAGCGGTTGTTCGTCCCTGGTGAAATATGTTTTGGCCAGGTAATAGAGGTTCCTGAAACCGGCGGCCACGCCTATCAGCAGAAGAATGAGTGTGAAAACGGGCTTTGTTCCCAGCTTCCCATCCATCCATACTCCCAGAAAGAGACAGCCGAAGATGGCCAGAACCATGGCGATGCCGACGCTGCTGGCATAGGCCAACTGGATCGCAAGCTTTTTCGTCTCCTTATCCACCGTGCGCGCCTCCTAACACAATCGGGTGCATGAAGTCAAACCCAAAAGGGAAAGCCGGTAAAGCAAAGAGTCGCCCATGCCGCCGCAATTTCCGCAATCCATCCGTAAAAAACGCTACAGGCTCTTCAGGGTCCTTGCACAGGCATCGACGGTCCGGGCGATCTCCGCGTCCGTGTGGGCGAAGGAGACGAAGCCCGCCTCGAACTGGGCGGGGGCGAGGTTGATGCCCGCGGCAAGCATCCCCCGGAAGAAACGGGCAAACAGGCCCGTATCGCACCGCGAGGCGGAATCGAAGTCCACCACCTCGTCCGCCGTGAAGAAGAGGGTGAACATGGACCCGACGCGGTTGATCCGGACGGGGATCCCTTTTTCCCGGAAAAGGTCCAGGAACCCTGCGCAGAGCTCCGCGGCCATCCGGTCGATCTTGGAATAGGGCATTCCCCGGAGGATGTCCAGGGTCGCGATCCCGGCGGCCATCGCCAGGGGATTTCCCGAGAGGGTGCCCGCCTGGTAAACGGGGCCGGTCGGCGCGAGATGTTCCATGATCTCCCGCCGGCCGCCGAGGGCGCCGACGGGGAGTCCTCCCCCGACGATCTTGCCCAGACAGGTCAGATCGGGAACCATGCCGGTCAGGGTCTGCCAACCGCCGTAGGCGAGACGGAAGCCGGTGATGACCTCGTCGAAGATCAGGAGGGCGCCGCTCGCCTGCGTGATCTCGCGCAGGGTCTCAAGAAATCCGGGACGGGGCGGAACGACCCCCATGTTTCCGGCCACCGGTTCGACGATGATACAGGCGATCCCTTCGCCGTGGCGCGCCATGAGGCTGCGTGCCTGCTCGGCGTCGTTATAAGGCAGCGTGATCGTAAGTTCCGCGAGCGCCTTGGGGACGCCGGGGCTTCCGGGAATTCCGAGCGTGGCGACGCCGGAGCCCGCCTTCACCAGGAGCGAATCGGCGTGTCCGTGATAGCAGCCTGCAAATTTGACGATCTTATCCCGGTTTGTCCAGCCGCGGGCGAGACGGATCGCGGTCATTGTGGCCTCGGTTCCCGAACTGACCATCCGGACCATCTCGATGGACGGGAATGCCGCTACAAGCCGCTCGGCCATGCCGATCTCAGAGGCGGTCGGCGCCCCGTAGCTCGTCCCCCGGCCGGCCGCGTCCCGGATGGCCGCGACAACCTCCGGCCGACTGTGGCCGAGGATCATGGGGCCCCAGGAGGCGACATAGTCGATATACTCATTTCCGTCCGTGTCCACAACCGTTGCCCCGGCCGCCTCGCGGATGAACAGCGGGGTCCCGCCGACGGCCCGAAAGGCGCGGACGGGGCTGTTGACCCCTCCCGGAATGACCTTCTGCGCCTGTGCGAACAGATTCTGCGAATCCATCTCTAAAAATACTCCATGCTGTTTTTTTTGAACTCCTCCACGCTCCTCAGGACCCGGAAATCGGAGACACCCGCGGCTGCGGCCATTTCCCCGAGCAGGACCTCATCCGCCTCATTCCGAAAATGGACCATCGTGAAGAGATTGTATCGGCCGGCGAACGGGGGGGTCCGCTCGTAACAGTGGGTAACCTCCTCGAAGGAGGAGAACGCCTTCCCCGCAGCTTCGGCCCGCTCGTGGGAGATGGCCCAGAGGACCATGACGTTGTGGTTGTAGCCGACCTTCTGGTGGCGGACGATGGCGGCGAACTTCCGGATGATGCCCCGCTCCCGAAGCCCGCCGGCGAGCGACAGGACCTCTGCTTCGGTCAGACCGATGGTTTCCGCAATCCGCTGAAAAGGGCGTCCGGTGAGGGGGATGTCCCCCTGGATCAGACGGGCGACATCGGCCTCCTGCGGACTCAACACGGAGGTTGCGACCGGTTTTTCAACGCCATCCTTTGTCATCGGCGCCTTGACTCCTCTGAGGTTTGATGGAATGCCCTATACCACATCCCTTTCGGCCGATACCAAATATTTCTTGACAAGCTTTCCCCTTGCCGTTAGAGGAAACGCAAGTGCGGATCATCGTGAAGAAAGGAGGTGAATCCCGAGGTAAAGGTTTTTGAAAATAATGAAGGAGTGAACGTAATGAAGAAGAGATTTGTTGAAACCATTGTGGCCATCTTTGTGGTTCTGTTCTCGGCGCCGCTGGCGATGGCCGCGGAAGCGGCGGCTCAGGTTGCCGCCGGCGGATCCGTCGATTACACGAAGGCCATCGTGGTCGGATGCAGCCTTCTTGCCGTCGGACTGGCGATGGGGCTGGGAACGATCGGCACCGGCGTCGGTATGGGCCACGGGTTGAGCGGCGCCACGAACGCCGTCGGCCGTAATCCGGAGGCGCAGGGCAAGGTTCTGCTCACCATGCTGGTGGGTCTTGCCATGATCGAATCCCTGGCGATCTATGCGCTGGTTATCTCGCTGGTCGTGCTCTATGCCAACCCGCTGCTGAAGGTGATCGGCCTTTAGTCGCAAACTGTCATTATAGAAGAGAGGGAGGGGAAGCGCTGACACGACTTCAACTCCCTTTTTTTATGCCTAAAATAAGACGAATTCGTAAAAAGTCGAATAGGCTCATTTTGTCATTCCCGCGAAAGCGGGAATCCAGTCATTCAAGCTTGTTATGGACTCCCGCTTTCGCGGGAGTGACAGGGTTTGGACTTTTTACGGGTGCGTCAAATAATGCTTGCAAGATTTGAAAGATGCAGGCATGGGATAAGGCGAATCCGGTAAGATATTCGCGTCGGGCGGTTCGGAAATAAACGGAACATGGCGGGAGAGAAGCGCTCGGAACATCGGGGTTTGACCGCCGGGTTATGGCAAAGATCGGTGAATTTCGACGGGAGCGGGGGTTCTATCGAAATGAACGGGCCAGAGGCGATTCCCGCGGGGCGGGATCAGGAATTGGATGTGCTGCGCCGGCGGTTGGCCGA
>JAHFBU010000090.1 GCA_023249795.1 Syntrophaceae bacterium | reverse complement strand
TAACACCATGGAGTATTCACCGGCCGGCAAGCCTCGATTTGCATACGTCTCTGATGCGCGTAAGAAGGCAGACGAAGGTGTGGCTACCACATTGAAGGTGATGTTCAACGGGACCGATGTGGCAGCGGAACTGACCCGGGAATATCTCTGTAATAATTTCATTTACGCGGCGAACCGTATTCCGGAGATCTGCGATACCATCATCGGCATCGATAACGCCATGAAATGGGGTTTTAATCACCAACTTGGCCCCTTCGAGAGCTGGGACGCGATAGGCATACGTGAATCGATTGAGGTGATGAAGAAACTCAAGAAGAAGGTCCCCAAGAAGATCGAAGAGATGCTGAAGAAGGGTTTCGATACTTTTTATCAGAATCGAGAGGATGGTCGATATTTTTATGACTTCGAGAAGAAGGATTATCTGAAATTAGAGGCGAACCCTCGTATCATCCTGCTACCCGATTTGAAGGCCCGGAACAAAGTGATCCGCAAAAATGCCAGCGCGACATTGGTCGATATCGGCGACGGCGTGGCGTGCCTGGAATTCCACACGAAGATGAATGCCGTCGATGATGCCATGATCGAAATGATGGTTGCCGGTTGCGACATCGTAGAGAAAGACTTCATTGGGATGGTGGTTGGAAATCACGGAACCAATTTTTCGGCAGGGGCAAACATCTTCAAGGTTCTCGTCGCCGTTCAGAAGGGAGACTGGGATATCCTTGAGCAACTCACCAGCGCCTTTCAATCTGCTAATATGCGGATTAAATATCTCTCCAAACCGGTTGTTTGCGCTCCTGCGGGCATGGTCTTGGGCGGAGGCTGTGAGATGGCGATGCATTCGGCCAAGTGCCAGCCCTGTGGCGAGACCTATATCGGGCTTGTTGAAGTCGGCGTCGGTGTCATTCCGGCGGGCGGCGGCTGTAAAGAGCTGATGGTCCGAATGACTGAAGGTATTCCCGATGGCCTGATCGATGCGGGGATGAACCTTCAGCAGGCTTACGCCAAGGCCTTCGAAAACATCGCCATGGCCAAGGTCGCGACGAGCGCCATCGAGGGGATGGAACTCGGCTACATCCGGAAAACGGAAGGCATCAGCTTGAACCGTGATCAGCAACTCTGGGACGCCAAGCAGGTCGTTCTGGGTCTCGCAAAATTCTATAAAAAACCCCGGCAGGTCCTTATTCCGGTCATGGGAGAGAACTTCCGCGGGATGGCCGACGCGATTCTCTATAACCTGCGGCAGGGAAGCTTTGCCTCGGACTACGATGTCCATATTTCCCGGAAAGTGGCTCATATCCTATCCGGTGGAGACTGTGCGGAAGGGACGATGGTCACGGAAGAGGAGATCCTTGCTCTGGAAAGGGAAGCGTTCCTGAGCCTTTGCGGGGAAAAGAAGACGCAGGACAGGATCATGCACATGATCAATACCGGGAAACCTTTGCGTAATTAAACAGGGGCCGAGGCATCGTGCGGGTTTGCGGGAGTTTATTCAAACCACCCATAGTCGATGGCCATTGAAAAGGAGGAATACCATGAGCGATGCGGTTATCGTCGGAGCGGTCAGGAGTCCGGGCGGTCGTTACAAAAAAGGTGGCCTTGCCGCCACGAGAGGGGATGAAATCGGTATTCAGGTCCTGAGGGGTCTTCTGGCCCGGTTCCCCTCGCTCAAACCCGAGGAAGTGGATGACGTGATAGTTGGCTGTGCCTTCCCGGAGGCGGAGCAGGGGATGAATTTCGGTCGGATCATGGCCGTCGGCGCCGGTTTACCGATCACGACCTCAGGAATGACCATCAACCGTTTCTGTTCTTCCGGCCTGCAGTCCATCGCAGACGCCACCGCAAAGATTCGGGCAGGCTGGTCTGAGGTCATGATTGCCGGGGGGTGTGAGACGATGTCCCATATCCCGATGGGCGGAAATATATTTCGGCCCAGTCCTGACTGGGCCTTCGACGGGACAATGCCGAATGTATACGTTTCCATGGGGATCACCGCCGAAAATGTGGCCGCCAGTTATAATATTTCACGGGAGGACATGGACAAATTCGGTCTCGAAAGCAACCGCCGCGCGTATGAAGCGATTAAGGCGGGGAAATTCAAAGAGGAGATTATCCCGATTACATCCTTTAAATACAAAGTCAACAAGAGCGGAAAGCGCGTTAGGGAGAAGTTTGTCTTTGATGCGGACGACGGCGTTCGCTGGCCGACCAAACTTGAGGATATGGCCAAGCTAAAGTCCCCCTTCAAACAGGGAGGGAATGTTACGGCCGCCAACTCTTCCCAGATGACCGATGGCGCCGCCTTTTGCCTCTTGATGACGGCGGAGAAGGCGAAGGCCATCGGGGTGAAACCGATCGCCCGTCTGGCCTTCTATGCCGTGGTGGGATGCCGCGCGGAAGAGATGGGCGTAGGACCGGCCTATGCCATTCCAAAGGTGCTTAAGATGGCGGGACTTACGACGAAGGATATTGATGTCTACGAAATCAACGAAGCCTTCGCCTCCCAGGCCCTCTATTCTATTCGGACAATCGGAATTGAGGACCGTCTGAAGGCTGGCGACATCAACCCCAACGGCGGCGCCATCGCCCTCGGCCATCCCCTCGGATGCACCGGAGCCAAGCTGACCGCCCAGCTTCTCCACGAGCTCAAAAGGCGGAAGGCAAAGCGGGGGATCGTTTCGATGTGCATCGGCGGCGGGATGGGCGCGGCGGGAATTTTTGAGATGCTGTAGAACCTGCTGACTTAACCTGCCATGTGACAGTCGAATGGAGTGCTACGGGGAACTGATGAAACCTCGGCCGCGTTGATATTTCGCTTGAAAACGAGAGACCTTTGGGATATAGCATTGCCCGCTCGGGCGGTTAACTCAGCGGGAGAGTGCTACCTTCACACGGTAGAAGTCACTGGTTCAATCCCAGTACCGCCTACCATTAAAAGTAAGGGGTTACGGTTCGTTCCGTAGCCCCTTTTTTGGTTTCCTCCATAGCGGGTGAGCGTAGCGGTTCGCTCATTTTTAAAGTAAACTCCCCCCTAATTTTGTCCGTCGCGGCCAAGGCGGATGAGTTAGGAAAAATATGAGAGGATGGCAACGGAATAAGCGGTTATGCGTCTTCCATTTGGTAATCAGCGAGCCTTTTCAGAAAAACAGGAATGCTTGAGATTCAGGCTAAATGATAAGCGTTACTGATTGTAACCACTTGTCTTTTTCGAGATATGACTTTCTGACTTCAGGATGTTGGCTATACTAAAGGATTCCCCAAAAATCACGCTCAAAAATCTGCACAATTCATCCGGTAACTGCGCCGCGAGGCCGCACATCGAGACGAGCGATCCAAATCGTGTGGTATCCGCCTCCGTGCGGCCCGCGCCTCCGGACACGTTCCTCAACAACCTCCAATCTCGTATTTCGTAGCAACGTCGTGAAAGACTCACTGGGGCTTGCAGACCATAGGGCGAAAACGCCCGCAGGCCGCAGTGCGGTAAAGGCTGCATCCAGTCCGGCCCGGGTGTAGAGCCAGTCGTTGCTCTTCCGGGTCAGGCCCTTGGGGCCATTATCCACATCCAACAGAATGGCATCGTAGGCCCGTTGCTCTGCCTGGAGAATTTCTGCAACGTCTACTTCTCGCACGGTGACCCGGTCGTCATCCAGAGGGTGACCTGCCAGAGCCGCAAGTGGACCCCGGTTCCACGCCACTACCGCCGGCATGAGTTCGGCCACCACTACCCGACTGTCGGCGCCGAGCCGCTTCAGTGCCGCAGCCAGGGTGTACCCCATGCCCAACCCTCCGATCAGGATCTTGGGGGAGGGGATGGACGCGATTCTTGCGCAGGCGAGATCCGACAGGGCATCTTCTGATCCGTGGATTCGACTGTTCATGAGCTCAAAACCATCCACCCTAATCGAGAACTCCCTGCCACGCTGGTATAGGTGAATTGATTCTTTTGCTCCGGGAACCTGTGCGCTGTCGAGAAGCTGCCAAGGGATCATGAAGACCTCAATGGAAGGCGATTACCGATGGTCCAAACCGCATTTTCAGGATATGGTTTTTCGGTCAGCTCTTTCAGGGTCTCTGATAAGGGTTGGCCACCATTCCAGTAATGGTATTTGGCGTCGGAGTTAGAAGGGATGATTATATCTCCTGAATCGTCGAGGTAGGAGCTACTATTTTGAGGCATGTTATGGAATTCCGTTTTCTTTTGTTTATTAGCTGTAAAGGTATTGGCGAGGAGCATATTCAAAATGCCGCCAAAGGTCAAAAAGAAACGTTCATTGCGGGGAGCTACTTGAGATTCACCGCAGTTCCTCGTAAACGACGCCGAACGCAAAATCAGTTTGATCCATCAGTTTGATCCATGGTTGCACAAATGTCGAGATTACCCGATAATGGAGGCGGTTGCCAAGAGAGGTATCTCATGCAAAAAGTTATATTTCTTGTTGATATGAATGCCTTTTTTATAAGCTGTGAAATGACGAGGAACGATTCCCTTGTCGGGATACCCGCCGCTGTCGCCGGTGATCCAAAGAAGCGTACAGGTATCATCCTCGCGGCAAATTATGAGGCAAGATCCCGTGGGGTCAAGACTGCCATGGTTCTTTACGAGGCTTTGAAACTTTGCCCCAAAATTACCCTGGTGCCGCCAGATCATCGCTTCTATGAGCAGAAATCAAAAGTGGTTATGGAACTACTGTCGGAGTATACACCTATCCTTGAGCAGAATAGCATAGATGAAGCATGGCTTGACATGACCGGGGGGGAAGGGCTTTTTGGCAAGCCAGTGGACGCTGCAAAACGGATAGTGGATGAAATCAAAGACAGGCTTGGTCTTTGGTGCTCAATCGGAATCGCCGAAAACAAATTCCTCGCGAAAATGGCGGCTGAAATGAAAAAGCCCCTCGGCATCACGGAGCTCTGGGCAAATGATATCCCGGCAAAACTATGGCCACTTCCAGTGAAAGAAATGTACGGTATCGGAAGTAAAACCGCTGAAAAGTTGAACCGTATGGGAATCCGGACCGTAGGTGAGCTGGCGAGGTCAAATACTGACCTTATTATGAAGACTTTCGGTAAAGGCGGGCATGAGATTTATTTGCATGCAAACGGGATTGACAATTCCCCTGTCGTCGCTCACATGGCTGACGATATGAAGTCAATCGGACGCTCGAAAACACTGCCGGAAGACATATCCGCCATTGAGAACGCGAAGCTGGTTCTCATGGAGCTCGCCGATGATGTCGGCACAACTGCACGGAGGCATGAAAAAAAAGGTCGTACCGTCGATATCACCCTGAAATATTCCAATTTTCAGGTAGTCACAAGGCAGGCAACCATTCCTGCAACCTGCACCACCAAAGAAATATACCAGGCTGGTTGCAGTCTGCTTGAGAAAAATTGGAATAGATTCCATCCTGTAAGATTATTAGGGATAAGCCTCTCGGGATTTGACGAAGCATGCTCTTCGTGCCAGATGTCGCTTTTCGATAAAATGGAAGAAAGCATGAAGAACGATAGAAACGAACGAATTGACAGGGCTATGGACAAAATAAGGAACAAGCACGGCTCTGAAAAAATAACCTTTGCCGCTTTGGTTAAGAAATAGCCGGCTGCATGTATTATGTATCCGGGTAGGGGAGTGGCGATGTACCTAAAAAAAGATTTTGGCGACCCCTCTTTTACCGTAGCGGGTAAGTGTAGCGGTTTAGACGAAAACGAACCGCGACACAGAGCTTTTCGCGCCTCAAGATGCTTGTAAGGTATTGAACGTATAGGGTAGCGATGACATGCTGTCACCTTTACACGGTAGAAGTCACTGGTTCAGTCCCAGTACCGCCTACCATATATGACAAAGGGTTCGCCATTTATGGTTAGCCCCTTTTCTTAGATTGTGGTCAAATTGTCAAAGAATCGTCTCCCTGTCCCCTCAAGTTTTACACCTTTTGCGGATACCGATGCCCACAAATATTCCCCTGAAGATCAGAACCAACCACGGATACTCCACGCCATAAACGATGGGGGTCAGCATGAATCTTGTGGCGGTTCTCAGGGATTCGAGCTGCCGGATACCGCGGCGCCAACGTTAATCTACTCCTGAACGCTTTCGTCAACATCGTCGTCATATCGATCCCCTTCAGGAATGGATGCCATGCGGCTGGTGGTGCTATTGCATTATACCGTATCGGCGTGGTTGCTCAAACAATACCATGGAATATTTTCGTATCATTCCCCGGCATTTATGATAAAATCATATTCAATAGAAATTGTGACCTGCCTAAAATGGGGTCACGCGTCGAACGATTCATTCCAGTAACACAAACCCGGCGGGACGGAGCGATATTCCGGACCGGCTTTTCCGTTTCAATGTTTTCGGAGGGGCCATGCCATCGATGAAGATCCTTTTACAGAGGGTTGGCGGTTACCACCAGATTACCGGAGATCTCTGGGGTGGATTTGCCGCCATGCTGGTGGCGATGCCGGCGGCGATCGCCTTCGGTATTGCGGTCTATGCCGTGCTGGGTCCACAATATGTCGCCTATGGCTCCATCGCAGGCATCGTCGGTTCGATTGCCTTCGGCCTGATTGCCCCGCTCGGCGGAGCGCCGCGTCTGATTTCCGCGCCTTCCGCCCCCGCCGCCGCCGTCATGGGCGCCCTGGCGGCGGAGATTATCAATACAGGGAATTTCTCACCTGAAAGCGCCGTTGTTGTTCTGATGCTTGTGGGACTCCTGGCAGGAATCCTTGAACTCCTCTACGGGGTGCTGGGAGGCGGCCGTTTCATCAAATACATTCCCTATCCGGTCGTCTCCGGCTATCTCAGCGGTGTAGGAGCGCTCATCATCCTTGGCCAGTTTCCTAAACTGTTGGGTCTGCCCAAGGACATCTCCATTTTAAGCGGCATCGG
>JAHFBU010000089.1 GCA_023249795.1 Syntrophaceae bacterium | reverse complement strand
CGATTCCATCCAGACGGTCTATTCTCCGGTTCTCTCCTCCGCACCGGGAAGCGTGGGGCAGGTGAGGGAGACATCGGCGAGACTCATCCTCCTCGCCAAGAAGACGGGCATTCCGATCTTTCTGGTCGGCCATGTCACAAAGGACGGTTCGATCGCCGGGCCGAAAGTCCTCGAACATATGGTGGATACGGTCCTCTATTTCGAAGGGGATTCCGGTCACGCCTACCGGATCATCCGGGGGATGAAGAACCGCTTCGGTCCGACCCACGAAATCGGCGTCTTTGAAATGCGGGACGTGGGCTTGGTCGAGGTGGCCAACCCCTCGGCCTTCTTTCTGGCGGAACGGCCGGAAGGGGCGGCGGGGTCGGTGGTCGTTCCGAGCATGGAGGGAACCCGGCCCATCCTGATCGAGGTCCAGGCGCTGGTCAGTTCGACCAGCTTCGGCATGCCGAGAAGGACGGCGATCGGCGTCGATCACAACCGGGTTTCGCTGCTGACGGCCGTCATGGACAAGATCTGCGGCATCCATCTCGGCGGCAGTGACATCTTTCTGAATGTGGCCGGCGGGGTCAAGGTGGACGAGACGGCGATCGACCTGGGGATCGTTTCGGCAATGGCCTCCAGTTTCCTCGACCGGCCGATTGCGGCCGGAACCGTCGTCTTCGGGGAGGTCGGCCTGACGGGGGAGATCCGGGGCATCTCCCAGACGGAGGTCCGGATCAAGGAAGCGGCCCGGATGGGGTTCACACGCTGCATTGTCCCCCGGACGCAGAACCGCGAAGGGCGGCAGGAGAAAAAGATCGAACTGATCCCGATCCGTTCCCTGAAGGAGCTGACGGAACATCTCTTTTAAAAGTTAAAATTCGTCCGGTATATCTTGACATAAAAAAATAGATGCATATGATATCTCGTGCCTACGAGGACACAAGATGATTTGTTAATAGAATATAATGAAGAAAGGAGAGTTAAAGCATGAAAATCAGACCATTGCAGGACAGAGTCATCGTGAAGCGGATCGCGGAAGAAGCGAAGACCAAGGGGGGGATCATCATCCCCGACACGGCTAAAGAGAAGCCGATGGAAGGACTGGTCATCTCCGTGGGGAAGGGCAAAACGGCTGAGGACGGGAAGTTGATCAAACCGGATGTCAAGGCGGGTGATCGGATTCTTTTCGGCAAGTATTCCGGGACCGAGGTGAAGATCGACGGCGAAGAGCTGCTGATCATGCGCGAGGACGATATCCTTGGCATCTTGGAGAAGTAATCAATTGATCATATAAGAAGGAGGATAAATAGATGGGAGCTAAGATACTGAAGTACGATGAAGATGCGAGAAAGGCGATTCTCAAGGGCGTCAATACTTTGGCCGATGCGGTAAAGGTCACCCTCGGTCCGAAGGGAAGAAATGTAATTCTTGACAAGAGCTACGGCGCACCGACCGTCACCAAGGACGGCGTGACCGTCGCCAAGGAGATCGAGCTGGAAGACAAGTTCGAGAACATGGGCGCCCAGATGGTTAAGGAAGTGGCCAGCAAGACGAGCGACGTCGCAGGCGACGGAACCACCACCGCCACGATTCTGGCCCAGGCGATTTTTCGCGAAGGCGCCAAGAGTGTGGCCGCCGGCAGCAACCCGATGGATGTGAAGCGCGGGATCGATAAGGCCGTCGAAGTGGTCGTGAATGAGCTCAAAAAGCAGAGCAAGCCCACCAAGGATGCAAAGGAGATCGCCCAGGTAGGTACCATCTCCGCCAACAACGACGAAACGATCGGCGCGATCATTGCCGAGGCGATGGAAAAGGTCGGCAAGGAAGGCGTCATCACCGTGGAAGAGGCCAAAGGGCTTGATACCGAACTGGAGGTTGTCGAAGGGATGCAGTTCGACCGCGGTTACCTCTCTCCGTATTTCGTGACCAACGCCGAGAAGATGGAAGTCGAACTCGAAGACTGCCTTATCCTCATCAACGAGAAGAAGATCAGCAATATGAAAGACCTCCTTCCCATTCTGGAACAGATCGCAAAGATGGGCCGTCCGCTTTTGATCATCTCCGAGGATGTCGAGGGCGAAGCGCTCGCCACCCTGGTCGTCAACAAGATTCGCGGCACGCTCCATGTGGCCGCTGTAAAGGCCCCGGGGTTCGGCGACCGCCGCAAGGCCATGCTTGAAGACATCGCCATCCTCACCGGCGGCAGGATGATCTCCGAGGATATGGGCTATAAACTTGAGAACACCAAGATCGAAGACCTTGGCCGCGCCAAGCGGATCACCATCGACAAGGACAACACGACGATCATCGACGGGGCCGGCAAGCGCGCCGACCTTCAGGGCCGTGTGAAACAGATCCGCGCCCAGATCGATGAGACCTCCTCCGATTACGACCGCGAGAAACTTCAGGAGAGACTTGCGAAACTGGTCGGCGGTGTGGCGGTGATCAAGGTTGGCGCTGCTACCGAAACGGAAATGAAGGAGAAGAAGGCCCGTGTTGAGGATGCCCTCAACGCCACCCGTGCGGCCGTGGAAGAGGGAATTGTTCCCGGCGGCGGCGTGGCCTATCTCCGCACGATTTCCGCGCTGGACAAGATGAAGCTGGAGGGCGACGAGGAAGTCGGCGTCCGAATCGTGAAGAAGGCTCTCGAAGAACCTCTCCGGATGATCGCGAACAATGCCGGGATGGAAGGCAGCATCGTGGTGGAGAAGGTCAAGGACAAGAAGGGCGCCTTCGGATTCAATGCCCGGACGGACAAGTACGAAGACATGATCGCCGCCGGCGTCATCGACCCGACCAAGGTGACCCGTTTTGCGCTTCAGAATGCGGCAAGCGTCGCCTCGCTCATGCTGACGACCCAGTGCATGATTGCCGACAAGCCGGAAGAGAAATCGGCAATGCCGGCCATGCCCCCGGGCGGCGGCGGATACCCCGGCATGGGGATGTAATTCCAGGCCGACTTGATTGAACCCCAAAGGCCCCCGTTGCTTATTTAAGCGGCGGGGGCCTTTTTGTTGAAAAAATGTATTGACAATTTCAAATGACTGTTTTAAATATCGGCCAAAAGTAATTCCAAAGAGGCGGCAATGAAGACTCCCAGAGAGGATACGGCAAGGACCCGCGGGAAACTGCTGGCGGCGGCGGGCGAGGTCTTTGCGGAGAAAGGCTTTCGGGACACAACGATTGCGGAGATCAGCATGCGGGCGGGGGCCAACATCGCCGCCGTAAATTACCACTTCGGCAGCAAGGAAATCCTGTACAGCGAGGCATGGCGTCACGCCTTTGCCAAATCATTGCAGGCTCATCCTCCGGACGGCGGCGTTGCCGCCGATGCGCCGCCGGAGCAGCGTCTGATGGGGCAGATCATGGCCCTGCTCAGGCGTATTTCCGACAAGGACAACCGAGCGTTCTGGTTCATGCACCGCGAGATTGCCAACCCCACCGGCCTGCTGACGGAGGTGGTACGGGAAGAGATCATGCCGCTAAGACAACGGACGGAGAGTGTGGTCCGCGAGCTCTTGGGGCTGTGTGTCAACAAGAGGGAGGCGCGTTTCTGCGAAATGGGGATCGTCAGCCAGTGCATCAACCCGATGGTTGTCCGGAGCCGGCTCAATCAGGGTGGAAAAGAATATGACGGCCCATTCCGGATCGACGATATCGAGGCCTATGCCCGACATGTTGTGAGCTTCTCACTGGCCGGGATCGCCGCCGTTCGTGCGGTGGCCGAGGCGCGCCGGGTGAAGCGCAAAACGAAGACTGCCGGGAAAGGGGGGCGTCCATGAACATTTTCCCGAAAGCAGGTTTCATTAGGATTGTCCGGAGGATGCTGGCGGTTGTAGCGGTCGCGGTTTTGGCCGGATGCGTGACAGTGGGTCCCGATTATGTCCCGCCTCAAACGGCGGTTTCACCCGTGTGGAATGCGCCGTTACAGGGCGGCCTGACGGACAGGTCCGACGCGCCGGATCTCGTGAATTGGTGGACGAAGCTGAATGACCCGGAACTTTCCAAGCTGGTCGAGCGCGCGGTCACCCGGAACCGCGATCTGAAAAAAGCGGAGGCGCGCATCCGCGAAGCTCGCGCCCGCCGAGGCCTGAGTGGGGCCGGTCTCTACCCGACGCTGGATGCCTCGGCTTCGGCCTCCCGCACACGAACCGATCCCGGAGCTGGGAGTGCGGCCACGACCGATCTCTTTTCCACGGGGCTGGACGCCTCCTGGGAGATCGACCTCTTCGGCGGCACCCGACGCGCAGTGGAGGCGGCGGATGCGGACATTCAGGCAGCCGGAGAGGATCTGCACGATACGCTTGTTTCGTTGCTGGCCGAGGTCGCCCTGAATTATATCGATCTTCGGACCGGCCAGACCCGTCTTGCCGTTACCGAGGCGAGCCTGAAAAGCCAGGAAGAGACATATCGACTGACGCAGTGGGCCGCCGAGGCCGGTTTGAGCGACGACCTGGCCGTCCGCCAGGCTGCCTACACACTGGAAGGTACCCGCGCCCAGATCCCGAACCTGCGCAATGTGATCCTGGAGATCCAAAACCGTCTCGCGGTCCTCTTGGGCGAGGTGCCGGGCGCGATACAGGCGGAACTGGAGGCAGCAGGCCCCATTCCGGTCATACCCCCCGAAGTTGCGGTCGGGGTGCCGGCGGATCTCCTGCGTCAACGGCCCGACGTACGCCGGGCCGAACGTCAGCTCGCGGCGCAGACGGCCCGGATCGGCGTTGCCGCGGCGGATCTCCATCCCAAACTCAAGCTGAGCGGCACCATCGGCATCCAGGCTCTTACCTTCGGCGGTCTCTTCTCGTCAGCGAACGAAACCACCGCCGGCGGCTCGTCCGGAATCACCTGGCGGCTCTTTGATGCCGGCGCGATTCGGCGAAACATCGAGATTCAGTCGGCCCTGCAGGAGCAATACCTGATCGCCTATGAGTCCGTCGTGCTGGCCGCGCTCGAGGAGGCGGAAAACGCCATCTCAGCCTATGCCCGGGAGCAACAGCGACGGCGGTCGCTCGGCGAGGCAGTCCGGGCGGCGGAGGCGGCTTCCGAACTGGCCGGGATCAAGTACCGGGCTGGTTTGACTGACTTCGGGACCCTGCTGGAGGCCGATCGGTCCCTATTGAACCTTCGGGACCAACTTGCCCAAAGCGACGGGACGGTTGCCACGAATCTGGTCAAACTCTACAAGGCCCTGGGCGGCGGATGGACCACACTTAGGCCCGGTGAACGCGTCAAGGGAGAAAAATCATGACCGAAAGAACTCAACAAGGCGAAATTGCCAAAACACTGGAAATCGGCGAGGCACAAGGCCCCGGCCGGAGATGGTGGCGGTGGGTTGTCCTCGTGCTGATGATCGCGGTCGTGGCGGCTGTCGCATGGGCCTTTCTACGAGGCAATCAGAAGTCCACGGCGATGCAATATAAGACCGAAGAGGTCCGGCGGGGCGATATGACGGTGATTGTCACGGCGACCGGTACCTTGAAACCGACCAACTCGGTGGATGTGGGCAGCGAACTTTCGGGAACCGTCAAGAGCGTGGAGGCGGATTACAACAGCCGGGTGAAGGTCGGCCAGGTCCTGGTCAGACTCGACACCACGAAACTGGAGGCGACGATCACCCAGTCCCGTGCCGCGCTGGAATCGGCGAAGGCGAAGGTCATGCAGGCCGCCGCCACCGTTGCGGAGACACGGGCCAAGCTCTCCCAACTTAAGAAGGCCCGGGAGTTGAGTGACGGCAGGCTCTCTTCCCAATCGGAGGTCGATGCGGCCGAAGCCGCGTACGCGCGGGCGCAGGCTGATGCGGCGAGCGCGGCGGCCGCGGTTTCACAAGGCCGGGCAGCCCTCGAAGTGAATGAGACGGACATGGCCAAGGCGGTGATTCGTTCGCCGATCAACGGCATCGTTCTGACCCGAAACATCGAGCCGGGACAGACGGTGGCCGCCACCTTTACCGCCCCCGTGCTCTTCACGCTGGCCGAGGACCTGACCCGGATGGACCTGCACGTGAACGTGGACGAGGCCGACATCGGCAAGATACGTGAAGGACAGAAGGCGTCGTTCACCGTGGCCGCCTATCCGAACCGAAGCTTCGCGGCCCGGATTTCCCAGGCCCGTTTCGGCTCCTCCACGACCTCCGGGGTTGTGACCTATGAGACCATTCTCAAGGTCAGCAATGAGGATCTCTTTTTGCGTCCGGGGATGACGGCCACGGCGGATATCACGGTCAAGCAGATCCAGGGCGCCATCCTGATTCCCGGCGCCGCGCTGCGCTTCGCCCCGCCTGTGCCGCAGGAAAAGAAATCGTCGGCGAGCCTGTTGGCTTCGCTGCTTCCCCGACCGCCCCGTCTGTCGCCGAGAAGCAACGTCTCAAACGGGGTCAAAGGACAGCAGCGGGTCTGGATTCTCAAGGAGAAGCGGCCCGTCGCCGTTGAGGTCACGACCGGCTCCGTCAGCGGGAGCCTGACTGAAATCCTCTCCGGCGATCTCCAACCGGGGATGCCGCTCATCGTTGATATGATGACGGGGGAAAAATGACAATCGACGCCGGGGCCGCAATCGATGATCGTCCGGAAAGTGGGCTGATCGCCTTCCGGGGTGTGACCAAGGTGTACGGCCACGGAGATGCCTCCATGCAGGCCCTGCGCGGGATCGATCTCGACATCGGCAAGGGAGAATTCGTCGCGATCATGGGGCCGAGCGGATCGGGCAAATCGACCTGCATGAACATCCTCGGTTGCCTCGATACGCCGACCGCCGGCCGGTATCTGTTCAAAGGGGTTGAGGTCGGAAATTTGAGTCGCAACCAGCGCGCCCTGCTGCGCCGCCATTATCAGGGGTTCGTCTTTCAGGGCTACAATCTTCTGAACCGCACCTCGGCGATCGAGAATGTGGAGGTGCCGCTGATCTACCGGGGCACCCCCGCGGCCGAGCGGCATGCACGGGCCC
>JAHFBU010000088.1 GCA_023249795.1 Syntrophaceae bacterium | reverse complement strand
AAATAATCGGTTTCTATCTGAATTGGCCCAACCCATTTTACCGTAGCCTCCCTTTCAGGTGTCTGGCTAAGATTGAATAGCGCATAATCATTTTCATTTTGTACCATTGATAGTCCTCTTGCCAATGGTACCTGTTGAATCTTTCTTGAAACTTTCATCAGAATCATCATTTCATGAATTACTTCTACATAAAATGCTCTCTTACCCGCATGTTTTATGCCTCTCAACTCCCCTATTTTATCAAGCTTTGTTTGTTTGTCCGAACTATGAGTAAGAAATTGAATGTCAGAAGCAAAGGCATTAACTGAAATTAGTAGCAGCGTGATGATAATAGAAAGGATTTGTTTCATTGTATTACCCTCCCCTGATTTTTTTGCCCTTCTGAAACACTAAATCCTGCTCAATGTCTTACTCGACAATATTGTACTTTGCTTCCTTGCCTATCTGGGTCAGGAAGGCGTTGACTTCCTCCTTGAGTTCGATCATCCGTTCCTCGCGGTTGATGGTCAGGCGGGAGAACCTCTCCAGATCTTCCATCCGCGCCTTCAGCTCTTTTTCCGCCTGCTGGCGCCCGGTGATGTCCCTGCTGATGCCCAGTATGCCGAGCAGTTTGCCTTCACCATCCCAGAATGGGCTCTTCAGCGTGTCGAGCAAGAGTCTCCGACCATCCGGATAATGGACCCACTCTTCGTTGGATTGTGGTTCCAGCGAGGACAACATGGCGGCATCTTTCGCAACGGAGATATCGGCGATCTCGTTCGAAAAAAGGTCATAGTCGGTCTTGCCGGTGATTTCGGAGACGGGTCGTCCAACCAGCTCGCCGAATGCGCTGTTGGAGCCAAGGTATACGCCTTGTGGATTCTTGTAAAAAATCAGATCCGGAATCGAATTGATCAACGCCACAATGGTCGCGCGGCTCTCGGCAAGATTCAGTTCGGCCTGCTTGCGTTCGGTGATGTCGTGGAAGATCACAACCGCGCCCTTGACATTGCTGTCCTGGATGATCGGCGTACTGGAATAATCCGCTGGAAAACTGCTGCCGTCCTTGCGCCAGAGCACTTCATCCTTTACATGGTTTCCCGTCCCTCTGGCATAGGAGGCGTACATTGGAGAGTCTTCCACCGGGTAGCAGGAGCCGTCCCCATGGGAATGGTGGATGAGGCCATGCACTCCCTTGCCCTTCATCTCCTCTTCGGCAAACCCCAGCATGCGAAACGCGGCAGGATTGATGAAGGTCAGCTTCCCCGTGGCATCCACCCCGAATATCCCCTCGCCGGCAGAATGAAGCAATAACCGGAGTTCGGCGGTGCGCTCCAGGACAAGAGATTCCAGAGTTACATTGATGTTCCTGTAATTCTGTTCGCTTCTGCTGAGTCCATCCATTGTCTGTTTGAGTTTGTTGGTCATATCATTGAATTTGTCACAGAGAAGACCGATCTCATCGCGGGACGTGACGGGTATTCTTACTTCTAAATCACCCTCGGCGATCCGGTGCGCCATGGCAAGCAGTTCTCCGATGGGCTTCTGCACCATTCGTCTGAGCAGGACATAGGTAGCGGTGGAGAGAGACACGAGGAGGCAAAGAATGCCTGCCAGAATCAGCATGCGCGTCTGCCGGAGCGCCTGATACATGTAGCCGCGGGTATAAACGATGCGCACCCTGCCCAGTTGGACAGGCGGCAGCGGAAGGTCACGCACGAAGATGACCGGGCTGTCTCGCTCAATGCCGTCAGATGGCTGACCATCGCGCTTTTTCGAAACCAGGGGCTGTTTCTGTTCACCCTGATAGAGCGCGACGGAATAGATCTCGGGATCAGACATGACCATATCCAGTTGATCCTGAATCGATTTCAGGTCAATATTCCATAACGGTCCCGCCAAGGTCTTGCTCAGCATGCCAGCCATGTAGACCGCACGCGCCTCCAATCCGGCTGACGCGCTTTGCTGCTGGCTGCCGAGCAGGTAAATTCCTCCGACGCCGATAACGACGGTTGCTATGGCCATGAGCGCCAGCATCAGTTTCCGTTGCAGGCTGGCAGTGAGAACGGCTACCAAGTTGGTTTTCCACATAGGTGCTCCCGATAATGAACAACCGCTACATGCCAATAAGGGTTTTCACGCTGAAATTATATTTCTTGGTGTCCCTGTTGTTCACTTTGGACAATCTGGTGAAATCGATTTTGTTCCAGTTTCGATCTCCAAACTTGGCGAGGAAGGCATCAACGTTCTTGCCGTCCACCAACCCGAACAGGGGAGCTTGGAGCTCCAGGCCCTCATCCGCAAAATCTTTTCCTTGATGATAATCATGAAGCAGAACCAACGCACAGCCCCCGATCATGAAGTGCCCCCCGACCGACACCGCCAGAGATCCATCCTTGACTCTCGCCAGTGCAGGTGCGTCCCAATTCAACCCCCCGATGAAGACGTCTTTGCCCGGCCGTCTTTTTGCCTCTGTGGCCCCTTCGATTGCGCCGATGGCCATGGGGTCGTTTGCTGCCCAAATCAAATCCGTTTGCGGATAACGCGTCAGAGCGATTTGGGTCTGTTCACGCGCCTTGTCCTGCCGCAATTCGCCCATAAGAACTTGCTGCAATTCCACATTGGAATGTTCGGAAACGGCCTTTTTCAGCCCATCCACTCTTTGCGTCAGTGCCGGAGTAACCGGATCTCCAGAAATTGCGAGTAACCGGAGCCGACCATCCTTTGCGGCGCTCATATTTTTGGCCAGTTCAATAATTCGCTTGGCGATTTGGTAGCCTCCGAATCGGTTATCCGGTACAAGAGAGCCAATCCAGTTCTTGTACTTTTTCCGAGGAGACCCCATTTGGATCGCCTGCTCACCGGTAAAACCGTTTGACATGACCAATACCTTCAGGCCGGCCGAATCAGCCGCTTTGACCATTTCATCGGCAGCCAGTTTTTCATTCACCACAATGAGGTAATCGGGTGGGTGAGGCCTCTTTGCGACTTCGCGCGCCTGTTGCTGCATGCGGATATGGTCCCGTTCAGCGTAAATGACCTCCAGATCGATATTGAATTGCCTGGCGGCCTCTTTCATCACCGCCGAAACGGACAACCAAAACCCTCCCGTGGGGTCATTGGGATTAGAGATTCCCGGATTGATGAAGGTGACCCTCATCGGTCCTGTTTGAGCTCCAGCGGCAACCGTGGTTGGCGTTTTCTTCACACCTGGCTCCCACGTCGCCGCAGCGGTTGGCGCAGGGTGGCTGATCGACATGCATGTCAATAGAATTCCGATGACCATGATATGGAATAGACGTTGGTTCATGCTATCAATAACCTCCTTGCCTTGATGCTGATGTTGTTTATAGACCTATTTCCCCTTTGCAGGATCAACATATGTCCTCCATCGGGCGGCCAGATTGTCGGCAAAGGCGACAGCGACTTGCTCTATGGTGATTTGTAATGCTTAGTGAGCATAATAACAGATAAAAATATAAATGAAAAGATTAGATAGGGGGCAGGTTAAGCTGGATTCATAATTCGCCACATTTAAGTCCCTGCCAACTGCAAACTCGATCGGGGCGAACCGCCGATCCGATCGCTGTCCGTAATCACGCACAAGCGAATGCCGATATCCAACCGCATCGCAACGAGTCAGATTGTCGTCTTTGACATCCGGAAGCGGTGCGGGTATGATCCCGTCCCGGTCGTCATTCGTATGAAAGCGGGGATCCGGCATTCCCGGCGGTCCTGAAACCACCGGGCCCGGGCTTTAAGCCGGGGTGACAGGTACGACTTACGGAGTGTGAATTTGTCCCAATCCGAAGCCCTCAAGAAACGAATCGCCGAACGCCGGGCCCGTCTGCCGCGGCTCGTCTATCCCCCTTCCCTCCCGATCCTCTCAAGGAAGCACGATATCGTAGCCGCCATCAGGAAACATCCCGTCGTGGTGGTCACCGGGGAAACCGGCTCCGGGAAAACCACGCAGATCCCGAAGATGTGCCTGGAGGCGGGCCGGGGCCTCGCCGGGCTGATCGGCTGCACGCAGCCGCGACGGATTGCGGCGACCACCGTCGCCCGGAGAATTGCCGACGAGATGGGGGAAGCGATCGGCCGGTCGGTCGGCTACAAGATCCGTTTCGACGACCGAACCCCGCCGCGCGACGCCTTTCTGAAGGTCATGACCGACGGCATCCTGCTGATGGAAGCCCAGGGCGACCCGCTGCTTCGCGCCTACGATACGATTATCGTGGACGAGGCGCATGAGCGGAGCCTCAATATCGATTTCATCCTGGGGATCCTGAAAAACATCCTCCGGCGACGGCACGACCTCCGCGTCGTGATCACCTCGGCGACCATCGACACCGAGAAATTCTCCCGCGCATTCGGCAACGCCCCGATCATCGAGGTTTCCGGACGGCTCTTTCCGGTCGAGGTCCGGTATGAACCGCTCGACCACGATCTCGAAGAGAAGGAGGAGATCACCCACATCGATGCGGCGGTTCGGGCCGTCGAGGAGCTGACCCGCCTGAGAAGGCCCGGCGATATTTTGATCTTCATGCCGACGGAACGCGACATCCGCGAAACCTGCGGGCTTCTGACCGGCCGCCTCAGGGAAGAGGCCGCCATCCTGCCGCTCTTTTCCCGTCTCTCGCGGGCCGAGCAGGAGCAGGTCTTCCAGACGATGCCGCAACGGAAGATCGTGATCGCCACCAACGTCGCGGAGACGTCACTGACGATTCCGGGCATCCGCTTTGTGATCGACACCGGCCTTGCCCGCATTGCCTATTACAACCCCCGCTCAAGGACGGCGGGTCTTCCTGTTCGCGTGATCTCCCGCAGCAGCGCCGACCAGCGGAAAGGTCGCTGCGGCCGGGTCCAGAACGGGATCTGCATCCGCCTCTATTCGGAGGAGGACTATCTCGGCCGGCCGCTCTATACCTCGCCGGAGATTCTTCGCGCGAATCTGGCCGGGGTCATCCTGAGAATGCTCTCGCTGGGGCTTGGAGACGTCGACTCTTTTCCGTTCATCGACCCGCCCGCCCCGAAGAGCGTGAAGGACGGGATCGACATCCTGCTGGAGCTGGGGGCGATCGAGAAAGTTGAAAAAAGTGTCACTCCCGCGAAAGCGGGAGTCCAGCCCCCCTCAAAGGCAATGGATTCCCGCCTGCGCGGGAATGACAAAGAAAAAGGGAATGACAAAGATATTTCATCGCCCTGGCGGCTGACCGAGAGGGGGCGGATCATGGCCCGGCTCCCCATCGACCCGCGGATCGCCCGGATGATCCTCGAAGCCAAAAAAGAGGGATGCCTGCCGGAGATCCTCATCATCGCCGCGGCGCTCACCGTCCAGGACCCGCGGGAGCGTCCCGCCGAGAAAGAGGCGCAGGCGGATCAGATGCATGCGCTCTTCAAGGACCCCGCCTCGGATTTCGTCACGCTGCTCAAGATCTGGCAGCGTTGCCACGACGATGGTGATTCGCAGAAGTCGCAGAACCGGGTCCGGCGCTTCTGCCGGGACCACTTCCTCTCCTACCGGCGGATCAGGGAATGGCGGGATGTCCATGACCAGCTTCAGACGATCCTGACGGAACAGAAATTTCTTTCAGCAAATACCTCAGCGCATGCCAAAGACCACGCTGTCACTCCCGCCTCCTCTTTTGTCACTCCCGCGAAAGCGGGAGTCCACCCATCTTCAAAAACAATGGATTCCCGCCTGCGCGGGAATGACAAAGAAGTTGGAAATGACGACAAACCCAAAACCGGCCCCGACCTCTACGCGGCCATCCACCGCTCCATCCTGAGCGGCTACCTCGGCCACATCGCCGTCAAGAAAGAGAAGAACTTCTACACGGCCACCCAGGGGCGGCAGGCGATGATCTTTCCCGGCTCCGGCCTCTTCAACCGGGCGGGGAACTGGATCGTCGCCGCGGAGATGGTCGAAACGTCGCGCCTCTTCGCCCGGACGGCGGCCAACATCGAAATCGCCTGGCTGGAGGAGTTGGGAGGCGATCTCTGCCGGCGCACCTATTCCTCCCCGCACTGGGAAAAGAGCCGGGGCGAGGTGGTCGCCTCCGAGCAGGTGACCCTTTTCGGCCTGGTCATCGTTCCCGGCAGGCCGCTCTCCTTCGGCCGGATCGATCCCGCGGAGGCCTCCCGGATTTTCATCCAGAGCGCCCTTGTCGAGGGTGAAGTTTCTCGTCCCCTCCCCTTCCTCATCCACAACATGAAACTCATCGAGCAGATCACCGGTATGGAGGAAAAACTGCGGCGTCACGACCTCCTCGTCGGGGAAGCGGAGATCGCGCAGTTCTATGAAAAGCGCCTCTTTGGGATCTTCGACATTCGGACGCTCCAGCGGCTGATCCGCGACCGCGGCGGCGACGCTTTCCTTCGGATGAAAGAAAAGGATCTGCTCGTCAAACCGCCCGACGCAGCCGAGATCGCCCAATTCCCCGAAGCCGTATCCACCGGCGGCTGGAAGCTGGACTGCGTTTACCGCTACGATCCGGGAAAGCCGGAGGATGGCGTCACGCTGAAGATTCCCGTTCATGCGGCGCCCTCCGTCTCCGCGGCCGCTCTGGACTGGGCCGTCCCCGGCCTTCTCCGGGAGAAAATCGCCTCCCTCCTCAAGGGGCTTCCCAAGGAGTACCGCAAGAAGCTCATGCCGCTCGCGGAGACCTGCGACGTCATCGTGGCCGGGATGCCCCATGAAGGTTTACTGATCACCGCACTCGGCCGCTTCATCTACGAACGGTTCGGGGTCAATATTCCCTCCGACCGCTGGTCCCCGGAAGGGATTGAGGATCACCTGAAGCTCCGCTATTCCGTCGTGGACGGGAAAGACCGGGAACTCGCGGCGGGTCGGGATATCGCGATGCTGGACAAAGGGTTCGTCGATCAGGATGACGCACGGGCCTTTGCGAAGGTTGCAAAGACATGGGAGAAGACAAATCTCGCGGCGTGGGATTTCGGCGATCTGCCGGAACAGATCGCGCTTCACGACGGAGGCAGACATGCGCCGCCCGCCTTTCCGGCACTCGCCGCGGATGAAACCGGCGTCGGCATACGGC
>JAHFBU010000322.1:6620-7055 GCA_023249795.1 Syntrophaceae bacterium | reverse complement strand
TCTCGGTACTAGAAAAAACCGCGGAGTCGGACTTCCATTTCTCGACTTTATTTCAAATTGTTGAGTCGTAGAAGTCTAAAACCTTTTAGGCTGCCTTCACACCTTCAATTCCAGGTTAATCATATCGCCCCGCGTGAATCCCAACTTATGGTGAAAGCGGAGCATATTCCATTCACGCCAGTTGACCAGCGGGTAAATTTTCGTTACGCGGACTTTTTTAATGAATGAAAGATCACTCTCTTCTTGGTTCTTTGTTTCCGGCAGTCAAAAATGTTTTGAAGACAAGATCATTGTGTTCACCGATCATCGGAGCAGGCCGATCAATTTTGAAAGGGGTCTTTGAAAGAGCAAATGGCGGTCCTTCGGCATGGCATCTCCCGATTTCTGGATGGTCAACGGCCGCCCAAAAACATCTATGCTTCAGTTGAGGATCAG
>JAHFBU010000322.1:0-6610 GCA_023249795.1 Syntrophaceae bacterium | reverse complement strand
GCCCTTGGCCGGCTCGGCCGGTTTTTCCCGCTCCTTGACCGGGCCGCGGTCAACCCACCACTTCGTTTCCTCGAACGCCTGTGCCTTTTCGTCCGCCATATTAATTTTTTGCTTTTTTACCGGCAGCTAGAAATTTTTCAAAAACAAGTTCATTGTGTTCACCGATCAATGGGGCAGGGCGATCAATTTTGAAAGGGGTCTTTGAAAGAGCAAAAGGCGGTCCTTCGGCATGGCACCTCCCAATCTCGGGATGATCCAAGGGCGCCCAGAAACCTCGATGCTTTAGTTGAGGATCAGCAAAAAGATCCGCTAACGTTTGGACGATCCCTGCCTTCACCCCGTTTTTTTGAAGCTTCTTAAATATCTCCTCTGCGGTGAGTTGAGACGTCCATTTTGTAACTTCTCTATCCACTTCATCCTCATGTTTTTTTCGCGCCGGTATCGTCTTAAACCTGGGATCCGAGATCAGGTCGTCCCTGCCCATGCACTCGCAGAGGGCCTTCCATTCTTCATCATTGAACACACTGATGGCGCACCAGCGGTCATCCCCCTTGCAGCGGTACGTATTGTGCGGGGCCGCAAAGGGATGTCTGTTTCCGTCTCTCTCAACCACACGATGGTTGGTGCTGTACTCCAATAAGGCCGGTATCATGAATTGAACACCGGCTTCATACTGGGCCAGGTCAATCCACTGTCCTTCTCCTGTCCTTCGTCGATGCTCCAGAGCCGCTGTGACTGCAATGACCCCGTATCCCACCGCCACAAAATCCACATACGGGCCAAGAATGCAGGGCAACCTGTCCGGATACCCGGTCACATACGTGAACCCGCAGAGGGACGACAAATGGGAGCCGAATCCCGGGTGAAAGGCGTGGGGCCCGGTCTGGCCCTGATTGCAGGTGCTGAACAAAATGATACGGGGGTTCACTCTTTTCATCTCTTCGTAGCCGATTCCCAACTTCTTAATCGTTCCGGGCGTGAAATTTTCGATGACGACATCGGACCATTCGATCAGCTCCAGAGCGAGATCAACCCCTTCCTTCGCCTTCAAATCTATCGTCACACCGTACTTGTTATTATTGCAGATAGCGAAAGACCCGGCACGGTTCAATCCGTACTTGTTGTCTTTATAAGGAGGATAGTTGAGCCTGAATCCGTCCGGTCTCTCGTAGGACTCGACGTGCACCACGAGGGCGCCGTGGTCTGCCATATGTTTTCCAATGGCAGGCCCCGCCGCGACCGCGGCAAATTCCGCGACTTTGATCCCCTCAAAAACTTGTCTGGCCGTTTCCATCATCCTGGAAAACGCGCAAAGCGCATGGCGCAAGGCGCGAATACTCCTTCCTGCAATTTTTCAGATGACATTCGCTCTTTTCAGGCGGAGGATGTCGCTGTCATCCAATCCAATTTCACCGTAGATTTCTCTGTTGTGCTCTCCGATCAAGGGAGCGCGACGCCAAGAATCGCAAGCGATCGAAGAGAATACGGTAAAAAAAGCGGGATAAGTGATTTTTGTTCCCAACTCCTCGTGTTCCACTTCCCGCCACAGTCCTCTTGCCCTCAGTTGTTCATCTTCCAAGATTTCCTTTGCCGTTGCCACCGGATAACCGAGCATGTCATTCTCGAGAACATGCTCGAAGAATTCCTTTTTAGTCACCGTTCTGAAAAATTTCATACAGGCGTCTTCGATCCGATCGACCTCTTCCTGGGTGACCGTGGCGATATCAAATTGGTCCCAATCCTTATTTTTTAGATCGTCGGGCGCCATTCCCTTGCTGTCCATCCATTCCACCAATCTCCTGTTCGTTCGTTTCCCGGCGGGGCCTCCATAAATAACGTAGGTCACGTAACCATCTTTACACGGATAGACAGCCCGGAAAATCGCCCCGGTGATGCTCCTGCCCGTAATAAAACTACCCTCTCTCCTGGGGACCTCTTTATTCAGGTCATAGAAAGAAGGAGAGTGGTTCAAAGCCCAGATCACGCCTGCCTGTCCCGAGACATCCACATGCTGGCCTTCACCCGTCATCCCCCGATGATAATAGGGCATGAGTGTCCCCATTGCCGCATGCATCCCGATCCACATATAGGACTGAGGCAGCGTAGGCCGTACCGGCGGCTTGTCCGGATCGCCGAGGGACGACATGAGACCGCTCATCGCCGTAAGGACCAGATCCGACCCTTTATAATCCTTATAAGGTCCGGACTGTCCAAAGGGGGTAACGGACGTCATGACGAGCTTGGGATTTATTTCACTTAAAGCAGCATAACCCAGGCCTAACTTTTCAAGATATCCCGGCGCAAAGGTTTCCAGGACGATATCGGTATTCTCGACCAGTTTCCGTAGTATCTCTCTCCCGGTTTCCGTCTCAATATTTAAGGTGATCCCTCTCTTGTTATGGTTGTAGGAAAACCAATAAAGATTCTTTTCAGGATGCGGGGTGTCCTGAAAAAAAGATCCCAGATTCCTGGATTCATCTCCTCCCGGTTTCTCCACCTTGACGACATCTGCGCCCAAATCGCCCAAGATTTTACCGCACAGGAAAGCCGTTTCATTGGTGAAATCAAGAACTCGGCAATCTTTCAGCAATTTCACTTTCTCTTCCATCAAAACAATTCCTCAGTTTATGGGAAATTCATATCATTGGCTGTACGGCTTCCTGGCAGTTCGGCTGCACTTGCAACCTAACTTCGGTTCAAGATTGGTGGAACTTAAGCTGCCGGCCTTATGCTCTCTCCCTTGCGACGACAGCACCGGGCTATCATCGCAAGGGAAGCAAATCGGCCGGAATGGAATCTCAATCAAATTCCCGATTCGCCGAACCATTTCGCATAGGGCTCCTGAAAAGACTTGGCCTTTTCAATTTGCTCGTCAGTGAACCAATCCTTCAAGCTCACGACATCGATTGGATAACTGGCCCGCTCAAATGCTTCCTTATATTGGTAGGGTACGGTGGCATCGATCCCGATGGCACCGGAGAATTTGATATTGGATTGGGTCCACTCTCTTGCACCCGCCGAACTGCGCTCCGCGGGTTGGAAGGTCTGCCCCATACCCCCCGGCGCGACAATCGTAATACCTTCTTTAGCATCGACCCGGGTCGCTAACGCCCACATCAAGTCATCCGTCGAGTAGATGTTGATGTCCGGATCGACGACCATCGCAAAGCGGGCTCCCAGCGAGCAGGAAAGAGCCGCCGCCAGTATGTTTTTCGGGTAGCCCTCATCCCTGACCCTTCTCTTTTTGACCTGGAAGATCACGCCGCCCCAGTCCGGGATGCACATGGGGATATGGGTGTCAACGCAGAACCCCGGGCTTATCCGCTCGGCCAGTTCATAGAAACACGCCTCGCGGCAGATCACGCCGATGTTGTGGTCGTCGTATCCGTGCACGATCAGAGGGTCGTAGATCGGTCTGTCTTTTCGATGGGTGATCGCCGTGACATTAAATTGAAAGGTTCTATAGGCCTTCCCCATATAGCCGGACCATTCGGGGTGAAAAGGATAGACTCCCTGCTTCTGGTCTTTTTCGGCCAATGGGCTTTCCCAGACCCTTCTAGTTGTATCCAAATACCCTTCAAGAACATACTCTGCCTCTGCGATGGAATAGGCGTCGATCGTCTTGCATTCTACCATTTCCAACGGAAATCCCTGGATGGCGCCGGCAATCCCCAACTCATCGCAGCCCCTTGGGAGAATGGTATACATGAACCCTGATCCCGCCATCATGGTTGCAGCTGGCGGAATCCCCATATTGATAGTGAAGGGTATCGGTTCTTTTTTATAGTATTTGGTCATGATCTGATCGGTGTGGGACCCCGGAGATATCTGAAAGGTGGAGTAGTTCTTCCACCCGAGATCCTCACGGAAGTTCATCCGGTTGTAGCCGATGTGCCACCCACCCCAGAACTGTTTGGGCGAGGCTACGGTTTTGCCTCCCCCCAGAGTTCTTCCCGGATCCGTCGGCGTATGTTGGATCATGGGAACAACCGGCCAGACATCGATATTCTTGTCGATGACCACTTCCTGACAGGGCGCCTTATCAACGATCTTGGGCGGAAGGGGTTGCAGGATGCTCTCGTGGATTTTGAACTTCAACTCTTTTCTGTCCTTTGCCCCAAACATCCTGGCGATGATCTTATCCGAACCCATGACATTGGTTGCCAACCGCGCATTGGGATAGCCTTTAACTTTGTTGAAAACTATCGGCGGACCACCATCCAGAAGTTTTTGGATAGCCGTCATTTCGAGTTTCGGGTTGATTTCCCGGTCTGTTTCCAAAACTAGACCGTCCTTCTTCAATGCCTCGAGCATTGCCCTCAGGCTCCTCGCCGCTTCTGCCGCCATTCCTAAACCTCCTTTTGAAAATTATATTTTTCGATTGTTAATTTTCTCTGAGTATCTATCAGACAGGGGCATAAAAGGCCAACAACTCTTTGGGCATCTTTCCTCCAGCGCCACCCTGCATCGTGATGAGCCCATATTCTCCAATCATCCAGCGCTTCGCCGAGCGTAAGCTTTTGCACCACTAGGACTTTCGATTAAATCTTGAAATCCTCCAGGGTGTTGGGGGCGAAGAGCTCTTTTACATCGACCGTTTTCTGGATCAGCCCTTGCTCATGGGCATACTGAACGAGAGTTTCCAAGCCATGCCGGTTGGCCTCTAAACCGTAGGGCCAGAGATCGTCCCCGAAGATCTCCAATTCCTCTTCCATTTCGGCTATTGACCAGGCGAGCATATATTTGAGCGCGGAAAATTCGTACATTGACTCCTGGCAACGCGTCTTGGCCTCGCAGAAGGCCTTACAAAGACTCTGGGCCACCCAGGGGTAACTCTGGTAAACCTCTTCTCTCAGCGCCACGCAATGCATGATAGGAAAAATTTTTGTTCGGCGGTAATACTCCCTCTCGACATCGCGGAAATTGGGGAACAACCGGCGGACTTTGGGAGAACGCCGCACGAAGGGCAAGGGCAGATACGTCGACATCAAGGCGTCGAGCTGCCCGCTCTCCAGCATCGACGAAAGGGTCATGCCAGGTCCAATCGAGCGAATGTCGATGTTCGGCGGCAAATCGTGCCTGACTTTATCTATCCGTCCCGGCTCCTCCTGTCCTCCAGTGAACCAACTTATCTTCTCCGGGTGAACCCCGTACTCGTGTTGCAGAATTCCCCGAACCCAGATCGCCATGGTCATCTGGTATTCGGGAAGCCCCACCCGTTTCCCGATCAGATCTTTGGGTTCCTGAATGCCCGCGCCCGTGTTGATGAAGATGCTCGAGTGGCGGAAGGCCCGCGATGGGAACACTGGTATGGTAACAAAGGGAGAGTGCCCTTTGTCTCGCGCGATCAGGTAGGATCCCATTGAAAGCTCACAGGCGTCGAACTCCTGGTAACGGAGCATGCGCCAGAAGGTCTCTTCCACCCGCAGCGGCAGGTAGGTCAGATCGACTCCTTCAACCTCGACCCGGCCATCTTGCAGCGCCCGGGTGCGATCGTAATCCCAGCAAGCTAATGTCAAACGAATTTTCCCCATGCAACGCTCCTGTCGGATTTGTAAATTGAAAAACCGCAGCCGGGCTACCGGACTTCGGCGAGAAACTCATTCGCGCTGATCACGAACTGGTCTTTGTCACTCTGCAATACCACCGCCGCTTCACCGGAAGCGAGGGTCGTGCGACGCTGAATCGTGTACGCCTTGCCCTTGAACGTGATTTTTTGACCCGGCGCGTATGGCTTCAGCCGCTCGTGATCCTGCTGTGGATCGATTTTTTCCATGCCTTGATTTAATAACATATCGCCGGCCAAAGCTTAAGCCGCCGCGAGCCAAATTTGTCTCCGCGGTGAAATTGACATCATCGCAAGCCGATATTACAGTCACCTTTCCATGAGAGAACAACAATGCGTATCGCGGTGATAGGCGCGGGAGCCGTCGGCGGTTATTTTGGCGCAAAGCTCGCGCTGGCATCGCACCAGGTTAGTTTTATCGCCCGGGGCGCCCATCTGGAGGCGATGCGGCGCGAAGGACTAACGATTGAAAGCTTCCAAGGCGACCTGCGCGCCCGCGACGCGCTCTTCACTGCCGAGTCGCGGGATGTCGGCGTCGTCGATCTGGCACTCCTGTGCGTGAAATCCTACGACACCGAAGCCGCTGCCCAGGCGCTGGCTCCCCTGATCGGCGAGCAAACGCAGATACTGTCACTCCAAAACGGCGTGGACAATGCGGAGAAGATCGCCGCGCGCTGGGGCGAGAAGCACACCCTGGCCGGCGTCGTCTATCTCGGAGCACAGCTCGTGCGACCGGGAAGCATCAAACATTCTGCCGGGGGCAGGATCGTTTTCGGCGAGTTAGATGGCTCGGTCCGGGACATGACGCAATCCATCGAACAGGCTCTGACGGCGGCCCAGATTCCCTGCGAGGTCAGCAATGATATCCGCAAAGCCCAGTGGCGCAAGCTGCTCTGGAACGCACCCTTCTGTGCCATCAGTTGCCTGACGCGCACGACGGTAAAGGAAATCATCGAGGCCGACTCTTTGCGCAAACTCGCTGTGGATTGCATGGCGGAGGTCAGAGAGGCCGCCCGAACACAGGGCGTCGTTCTCGAGCCTGAA
>JAHFBU010000087.1 GCA_023249795.1 Syntrophaceae bacterium | reverse complement strand
ATGAACTCCCCGTTCTTTATCCCCTAACGGTGTTTGTTCGTTTCAATTTCGAAAGGAGAAAAGCGTTTCCGGCCGGTCATCAGTCCGTGATCCGCAGGCACTCCTGGAGATATTTTCGCAATTCCCCGTAATCGGCGGAGAGGAATACCGGTGCTCCCGACCGTTCGTCAATATCCTTCATGCCCTGGGGGAGGTCAGGGTCGATCCCCAGCAGTTCCCGGATCTCGTCGGGGAATTTGGCCGGATGGGCCGTCTCCAGACTGATGCAGAGCGATTTGTCGCCGTAGAGATCGAGATAAACCTCAAGTCCCCGCCAACCCACGGCGCCGTGTGGTTCCAGAAGAACCCGGTACTGGTCGTAGATCCGCTTGATCGTCTTTTTCGTCTCCCTGTCGGAGATGCTGACCGAATAGATGTTCTTTCTCATCTCGTCCAGGTCCGGCTGACGGTGGACGATGCCGGTTCTGTCCACGGTGCCGCCGTAGAGGTCGAAGAAGCGAGCCAGGTTGCTGGGGTGTCCCACATTCATTGCGTTTGACAGGCAGGCTTGGGATGGGGAGACTTTCTCATAGATGCCGGTTTCAAGGAACCGGGGAAATTCGTCGTTTTCGTTCGTCGGCATGATGAGTTTTTCCACAGGGAGGCCCATCCGCCGCGCATACTCGCAGCCGAGGGCATCTCCGAAGTTGCCCGACGGGACGGAAAAAACCGCCGGATCGCCGTCGCGCGAGAGCTGCGCCCAGGCCCAGACGTAATATACGATCTGCGGAAGGATCCGGCCAAAGTTGATCGAGTTGGCCGAGGTCAGATTGAAGCTGCCCAGTTCCGGGTCGGAGAAGGCCTGTTTGACGAGATCCTGACAGTCGTCGAACTTCCCGTCCACGGAGACGGCCCGGACGTTCCGCCCGATCGTGTCGAGTTGCTTCTTCTGCCGGCCGCTCACCTCGCCCCGCGGGTAGAGGATGGTCACATCGATTCCTGTCACTCCCTTGAAGGCTTCGCCCACGGCACTTCCAGTATCCCCGGATGTTGCAACCAGGACGTTCAATCTTCTTCCGGGATCGCGCAGGGCGCTCATCAGGCGGGCCATCAATCGGGCGGCGAAATCCTTGAAGGAGGCCGTCGGCCCCTGATCGAGCCGCATGATATATTTGCGTGCAAAGACATTTTCCAGCGGTACGTCGTAGTTGTAGGCGTCGTCGATGATCCGTCGGAGCATCTGCCCGTCGATCTCCCCGGTGAGGAAGGCCTGTGCGACGAGCGTCGCGGCCTCCGTGTAGGGCATTCCCTTGAGGGCTTTGAAGGCCTCGATGGGAAGGGCCGGAATGATCTCCGGCATGAAGAGCCCCCCGTCGGGGGCCTGTCCCATCATGAGCGCCTCCCGGAATGAGACCATCTCCCGGAAGGGGATGATGCCGGAAACCTGGTCGAGATGGCGGTTGGTGCTGTAATACTTGATCGTTTCTGTCATGGGCTAACCTCTGTTGCAGGGGTGCATACCATATTTGATCCGGTTTCGCAAAAGCTCTCTTGGGGAAGAACGGGTCTCATCAAGCGGCTGGAGGCACGCGCCGGGAATCGACGAGGCGGCGAACGCCATGAGGGTCACATCGGTGTTACAGGGAGAAATTCGCGTTGAGTAACCCGCTGGTTATTTGTGCTCGAAGTTGTAAGAAATCAAGAATGGTACTTTCGGATTACCGCGGTGACAATCCCCCCAAGTTTGAGTTCCGTCCGGGGCCTGATCCGGGGATATTTCGGATTGGCCGCTTCCAGAACCACGGCCTTTCCTTCTCTCCGGAAGTATTTCATTGTCCACTCTCCATCCACCTCGGCGATCACGATGTCGCCGCCTTTGGGCTCCCGTCCCTTCTCTACGATGACGAGGTCTCCCTCCACGATACCCGCTCCACTCATGGAATCCCCGCTCACCTGGAGCAGGTAGGACGCCTCCGGCTTCGCGATCAGGTATTCGTCCATGGACAGAATGTCGCAGAGGGCCTCCTCCTCCGGGGAGGGGAAACCCGCCTGTATGCAACCGAGAACGGGAACGGCGAAGGGGCGCTTTGTCAGTCTCAGATGGCCCTTGTCGTCCTTGTGGAGCAGGCTGGCGGTGATGAGTTTCCCAATCCAAAAGTGGACGACGCTCTTCGATCGAACCCCGAGCAGGGCGACCATTTCGGCATAGGAGGGCATCCGCCGATTTTCACGAAAGAAGGTGGCGAGGATTTTCTGGACCGATTGGGGGGTGCGTTTTTCTGTCATGACTTTCATGTATAGAACACGCGTTCTATTGTCAAGCGGAAAGTGAAAAGGGAATGCAGCTTCCATTTCAGCGCGGACGGGGGCGGATACTGAGGACCATGGGTAGCGTGATGGTAATCATCAGAACGCTGACAAGAACGAACGGCCAGCGGTATCCCCAAAAAGAGGCCATGATCCCTCCGAACAGCGGACCGGCGGCCATCCCCAGACAGGTCATGGACGAGGTCAGCCCGTAGGCCTTGCCGTAGCTGATGGGCGGGATCAGACGCCCGACCAGTGCGTTCATCGTGGGAAGGATGCCCCCTGCCGCCAGACCGTAAAGAATCCGCAGCACGATCAGTTGGGAAATACTCTGCGCTGCGCCGTGCAGGAGCATGCTTACGGCCGTCAGGATAAGATGGAACAGAAGAATCCGCTTGTAGCCGATCCGGTCGCTGAGGTAGCCGATCCCGCCGGCGGACAGGGTGGCCGCCCCGCCGCTGATTGCAAAGAGCATCCCCGTCGTTGAGGCCACGCCTCCCCGCGCCGTATTGTACATCGTTTCGATGAAGAGCGGCAGAAGCGGAGCGACAAAATGGACCGTGAAGTGGAAGAAAAAAAACAGAACAAGCATCGCGGGAAAGCCTCCGTAGCGCAGCAGGGAGAAAAGCCGGTCGCCTTTCGCGAGCGTCTCCATCGAAGGTGGGTTAAACCGTTCCCGGGTCCCAAAGAGAACGAGCGCTCCGCCGATCAGCAGAATGATGCCGCCCGCCATGAAGGTATGGCGGTAGCCGATGACATCGGCCAGAAGCCCCCCGATCCATGGTCCCAGGGTCATGCCGAGAAAGACCGCCGCCTGCATGAGCCCCAGCGCGTATCCCAGCCGCTTCTGCGGGACAACCGTGGAGACCATGGCGACGGAGGCCGAAATGGTCCCCGTGGTTGCCCCCGAAAGAAGCCGGAGAAAAAGGAGTTGCCAAACGTCGGAAACGAGGCCCATTGCAAAGGTGATGACGGCGCCGCCGAACATGGCCCGCTCCACCATGATCTTCCGTCCGTGCCGATCCGCGAGCCATCCCCAGAGCGGGGAGAAGAAGGCCATTACAAAACTTCCGGAGGCCGCCATGATGCCGGCCCATATGGGAACGAGTCGCTCTTCGGTGACCCCCAGCTCCCGGACATAAAAGGGGAGAAACGGCAAAACGAAGGCGAAGCCGATCATCGACAGGAGCTGAGCGGCGAACATGATGTAGAGGGTCCTCCGCCAGGACTGCCTTGTTTCCGATGCAGAAGGGTCGGAAGATGGGTCTGCGTCCATGGGTTATTCTAGAGACAGACTGCGAAGCGTAGCCGCCTCCCCCATGTGACGGCCGCCGGGATCCGGTCGTGATGGTCGTCTTTCGTTCATCTTTAATTGATAATACAAAATAAAACGTGTATCAATATAAATATCGGTACGAATAATAGGGGACGATTGTCCTAAACTCCGGGAACGCATAGGGAGAAGGAATTATGGGTGAACAGCAGATCGCCATTGTTACGGGCGGAAGCCGCGGGATTGGCCGAGCCATCGCCGTCGATCTGGCCGCGCACGGGTATCGGGTGGTCATCACATATAAAAGCAACGACGAGGCGGCGGCGGAGACGCTGCGGCTGATCCGCGATGCCGGCGGGGGAGGGGAGGCGGTGAGGTTCGACGTCGGGAATGCCGTTGAAGCAGAAGCCGCGGTCAACGAACTTCTCGGGCGGCTGGAGAGGATCGATGCGCTGGTGAACAACGCCGGGGTGACGGCGGACGGCCTTTTCTTGACGATGCCCCGCAGCGACTGGAATGCAGTGATCGATACGACCCTCCATGGTTTCTACAACATGACCAAGCCGGTCCTGCGTAAGATGCTGCGCCGAAAATGCGGTTCCATCGTGTCCCTCTCTTCCGTTTCGGCTCTTGCGGGCAACCGGGGGCAGGCCAATTACGCCGCGGCAAAGGCCGGTCTCATCGCCGCAAGCCGTGTGCTGAGTTCAGAGGTGGCTCGGCTCGGCATTCGAGTGAACGTCGTGGCTCCCGGAGCGGTAGATACAGAGATGATCCGGGATGCCCCGAAGGAGAACATCAAGCAGATGATCCCGATGGGACGGATCGGCCGGCCCGATGAGGTGGCGAAGGTGGTTCGCTTCCTCTGCTCGGATGACGCCTCATACATCACAGGCCAAGTCATTTCCGTAAACGGGGGAATGTTCTGATCCGGGTTTCCGGGATAAAGGGATAAAGGGATAAAGAACTTGACTTTTGTCTGTATTTGGGCGTACACGTACAAAAGCGCCGGGGGATGCAAGGCGGACGTCCAGGGTTCGACCGGCAGTATCCGCAAATAGACGGAATGAAGCGTAAGGTGAACCGCCGGACTCTTCAGAGTCTGCGCGGTTTTTTATTTGTCAGACCTTCATGCGCCGGCCGGATGCCGCATGGCATGAACAGGCCCCGGAACCATTTCTTCCCCGCGCCAGGGAAAAGTGAAGGGGCATCCCGAAACGAATTAGGAGGCGAACCATGAATAAAAATCTGTATGTAGGGAACCTGTCCCAGAAAGTTACGGATGATGACCTGCGGAAAAATTTTTCCGAGGCTGGGGCGGTTGCATCGGCGTCTGTCATCAAGGACAAGTTCTCCGGGGTTTCGAGAGGCTTTGGCTTTGTGGAGATGGAGACCGAGGAGGGAGCCCAGGAGGCAATCACTAAGTTTAACGGAGGCGATCTCGACGGCAAAACAATTACCGTCAGTGAAGCCCGGCCAAAGACAGAGACCAGAGGCCCAAGGCGGGATCAGGACAGGGGCGGCTTCCGTGGCGGTCGTGGCGGTAGTGGCGGTAGTGGCGGTGGTCGAGGCAGATATTAAGGGATGATCGGGAGAATTTTCGGGGAGATCTCCACCATCCGCTTTTGCCGGTGGCTGGGGTGCTCCCGGTTCCATCCTTGTGGAAAATGCCGGTTGACAAAAGCTTTGGGCTGACGTCAACCGGTTTTTTTATGTGTGTCAAACCGCTTGCCTGTTACAAACACTTGCGCTAACCATACCCCAACTCCTCCAGGCGTCCCTCTTCAATCCCGAGGAAGTGGGCGATTTCGTGGACGACCGTGATTTCAATCTCCCGCTCCAACTCGCGGACGGTTTCGCACATCTCCTCGAGGGACTCCTGGAAGACATAGATCGTGTCCGGATGCAAGGGGGGTGGCGTGAAGAAGGAGCGTTCCTGAAGCGAGTCCCCCCAGTAGAGACCGAGAAGTGGCTCGTCGGGGGGATAGCCTGATTCCTCCAGCATTTCCGGTGTCGGCCGCTTCTGCACGGTGAGGACGACGTTGCCCATCCTCTCCCGGATCTCCGCCGGGATACGGTTATAGGCGCGCCGGACCGCCCTGTCGAACTCCTTCGGATTCAATTTCATGACTATCGACAAAATGATTTCGGATAAATTCTCAACCGGGCAGGTGGGAATACCTGGGGGTTAAGATCAATTTACACCTTGTTCTTGTAGCCGAACTCCTGAAGCATCCGCGGGTCGTTGGTCCAGTCCTTTGCGACGCGGACGAAGAGCTCCAGGAAAATCTTTGCGGCGAAGAACTTTTCCAGTTCCAGACGCGCCCTGGTTCCGATCTCCTTGAGCATTGTCCCTTTCTTTCCGATGAGGATTCCCTTCTGGGAATCCTTGGCCACATGGATCGTCGCCGCGATCCGAATCATGTTTTTCGCCTCGTCCTCCTTAAAGGCATCGACGACGACGGCGGTTGAATACGGGATCTCCTTGTGGGTGAGGAGGGTGATCTTCTCCCGGATGATCTCGGCGGCGATGAACCGCTCCGAGCGGTCGGTCATCGTCTCCTCGGGGAAATAGCGCGGCCCCTCGGGGAGGAGCTTCCAGATCTCCCCGATCAGGCGGTCGACGCCGTCGTTTTTCAGCGCGGAGAGCGGGATGATCTCCCGGAAGGGGTGAAGATTCCGGAATGTGTCGATCAGGGGGAGCAGGAGCCCCTTTTCCACCAGATCGATTTTATTGATGGCGAGGATGACCGGCAGGGGGGTCTCTCCGATGGATTCGATGATGTAACGGTCGTCCGGATGAGGGGCTGGGCCAGCTTCGGCCAGAAGGAGCAGGAGATCGACGCTTCCGAAAGTGTCGGTTGCCGCCTCCACCATCGCCCGGTTCAGAGGTGTCGTTGCGCGATGGATGCCGGGGGTGTCGAGGAAGATCATCTGCCCCGGCTGTGGCTCCGCCAGGTTTCGGATTCCCATGATCTTGTTGCGCGTCGTCTGGGGTTTGGGTGTCATGATGGCAATCCGCTCACCGACGATCGCATTGAGGAGCGTCGATTTCCCCACATTGGGCCTGCCGACGATGCTGATGAAACCGGATTTAAACATGCCTCTTCTCCGAATGTTCCTTCACAACAGACTGCTGCTGATGGAAAAATGCTTGGGTTGCATGACGGTTCTGTCCGGAAAAAGGCGGGATCCCCACAACCGAAGACCCCGCCTTGATGAGACGGTAAACGGTTTTCACGCTTCTCCTCAGGATGCGGGGAAGATGAAGGTGGGTTTTCTTACCCGGCGCAGGACTCTCTCCGCCACGCTTCCCAGGAAGGCATGAGCGATGGTGCCCTTGCTGTGGGTTCCCATAATGATGGCATCGCACTCCAGCTCATCCACCTTGCTGAGGATCTCCTCAGCCGGGTAGCCGATGACCACATGAATTCCCTCGATGCGCTGTTTGCAGGTCGGATCGCGATCGATCTCCTTATCACAGATTTCCTGAATCAATGCCCGGATCTTGTTC
>JAHFBU010000086.1 GCA_023249795.1 Syntrophaceae bacterium | reverse complement strand
GGCGCAAGCCAGGATTTCAGACGGCCCAAAACCGTCGGTATGCCCAACATCATGGCGCTTGCAGTAGCATGATCGGACGGACGGTTCAAGGGGATTCCGTTTTTTCAGAGGCGAAAACCTTGCGAAGGCTATGGCCCTGAATTCGGGAATTATTTCCAAATTGCCCAATCCGCAATAAATGTGTATGATCGGCCTCACTTTGCACGCAAAGGAGGATGGCCCATGTATGAACAAAAGCCCTGGTTGAAGTTTTACGGAGATGTCCCGGAGCACATCGACTATCCGCGGGTGACGATGTACGAGGCGTTGATGCAGACAGTATCAAAGAACCCGCACGCCCTCGCCTATGACTTTTTCGGATACACCGCCACCTACCGGCAGTTCGGAGAGGAGGTCGACCGCTTTGCGGACGCGCTCGCCGTCCTCGGCCTGGCACAAGGGGATCGAATTACGATCTCGATGCCCACCTGCCCCCAGGGGATCATCTGTTTCTATGCCGCCAACAAGTTGGGCGCGGTGGCCAGCATGATCCATCCGCTCTCGCCCGCGAAGGAGATCGCCTTTTATCTCAACACCGCGAGGAGCCGATTTGCCCTGACCGTGAATGCCTTCTATGGGAAATTCAAAGCGGTCCAGGACGAAACGGAACTCCAGTCGCTGATCCTCTGCCGGATTCCAGATTACCTCCCCCTGATCAAGAAGATCGGCTTCAACCTGACCAAGGGGCGGAAGATTCCGCCGGTCCCGGAGGACAAGTTGGTCGTGTGGTGGAGCGACCTTATGCGGGGAAGCTGCCCCAAGGCGCCGAAGGCGGATATGGGCACGGACGAGATGGCCGTCATCCTATTCAGCGGAGGAACGACGGGCGTACCGAAAGGAATCATGCTTTCCAACCTCAACTTTATCAGCGAGGGGATGCAGGTCGCCGAATGGGGGAAAATAGGAGGCGGGGATGCGATGCTCGCGATTCTCCCCATCTTTCACGGCTTCGGCCTCGGGGTCTGCATCAACGCCATTTTCATGTGCGGGGGGAAGAGCATCCTCGTTCCCCAGTTCACGCCGGAGATCGTGGCCGACCTGATCAAAAAGAAGCGGCCGAATTTCGTCGTCGGGGTGCCCACCCTCTTTGAGGCCCTGAGCGGCAACCCCGTTTTTCGAAAGGCCGACCTGAGCTGTCTCCGGGCCACCTTCAGCGGCGCCGACACGCTCCCCCGGCCGGTCAAGGAGCGGTTCGAGGCGGTCGTGAAGGAGCGTGGCGGAAGCGTCCAGCTCCTGGAGGGCTATGGCCTTACCGAGGCGGTGACGGCGATCATGGCGACGCCGCTCAACCAGTACCGCGAGGGAAGCGTGGGGCTTCCCTTTCCCGACATGTTGGCCAAGATCGTAAAGCCCGGGACGACGGAAGAGGCGCCCGTGGGCGAGGAGGGGGAGATCTGCCTGAACGGTCCCGCGGTGATGCTGGGCTACCTCGATGAGCCGAAGGAGACGGCCGATACGCTTAAGACGCACGCAGACGGCAGGATCTGGCTCCACACCGGCGACATCGGCACGATGGATGCCGACGGTTTCTTCTACTTCAAGCTTCGCCAGAAGCGGATGATCAAGTCGTCGGGAATGAACGTCTATCCCGCCCAGGTGGAGGATGTCCTCTACAAACACCCCGACGTTGCCAAAGCCTGCGTCATCGGCGTCCCCGATGAGAAGCGGGTCCAGCGCGTCAAGGCGTTCGTCGTTCTGAAGGAGCCCGTGAAGGCCGGTCCCGGGATGGAGACGGCGCTCATCGCCCACTGCCAGGAACACCTGATCCGTTGGAGCTGCCCACGGGAGATCGAGTTCAGGAATGACCTCCCCTGCACGCTGGTCGGCAAGATCGCCTTCAACACCCTCGAACAGGAGGAGATTGCGAAACTGAGGGCCGAGGGAAAATACTGCGGGCAATGATACCGGAGGGAACCGGCTGATTACGCACGATGTTCATTGTAGCTGCTGAATGAGATTAAAGAGGGAGATTTGAATGAAAAGTATTCTTAAAAGCTTGATGGTTGCGCTTTCGACGGTTGTCATTCTTCATTTGGCGACGGCCGGTTTTGCGGATGACGGTAACCGGGAGAGGGTAGAGACCCCAACCCCTACGGAACAATCCGATAGTCAAATGACTGAGGACCAGGCATTGGCAGGGGTCAGGGAAATACTGGGTCTCCTGAATACGGCAACACAATACGCCGCCAAAGGGGAAAATGACAAGGCGATAGAAGATTTGACCAAGGCAATAGATTTGGGTCCGGAGACAAGAGCCGTATTCTTTCATCATATCATGCGCGGAGACCTCTATGCGGAAAAGGGGCTGTATGACCGGGCATTACATGACTATAACATAGCCTCGATCATGGACCCGACCAACTACCTCTCTTTCTTGAAACGGGGCTATGTGCATCATTTAATCGGTCAAAATGTTGAAGCCATCCAGGATTACAATACGGCCATTGTAAGACAGCGGGATAGCGCAGATGGCTACCGAGGTCGTGCCAATGTTTACTTTTCCGAGGGTCTGTATGAGGAGGCTATCGAAGATTTCAGCAGTGCCATCGAAAGAAAGCCGGACGACTATGAAGCCTATGGCTATCGGGCACAATCCTATACCAGTATAGGGGATTACAGACGGGCGATTGCAGATTTCAATAAGCTGATTGAATCCAAACCAAGCGATCCCGCCCTCTATCTATATCGAGGCGTCACGCATAGCCTTTCGAATCAGATGAATCTGGCTGTCGCGGATTATGAGAGATGCATCAGCACGGAAGAGCCCTCGCCTCAGTCCAATCATGAATATGCCTATCTTTTGCTGACCATCGCGAACGGGAGTTCACCAAAGGCAAAAAGGGAAGACGTCATTAAAAGATTCCGCGAGTTTGTAAAAGCCGTTCCATCAAAAGAATGGGTGAGGACAATCTCTCTTTTCTATCTTGATCGTATAAGTGAAAAAGATGTTCTTATCGAAGCTCGGAAGGGCAGGGATGATAAAGAAATCAAGGGGCGTCTTTGTGAGGCATACTATTATTTCGGAGAAAAGATGCTTCGCAATAATAAGAGAATCGCCGCCCTGAATTATTTTAACAAGAGCGTTGAAACGGAAGAATATGCGCTTCTTGAATATAAGGTGGCAGCAGTGAGGGTGGCGCAATTAAAAGGCAAATGAAAACCTCAGGATAAAAGACATATCCAGCGGCGTCGCAAGATGGAAAAAGATTTATTTCTTGCGGGCGGCTTCCATCTCGCGCTTTTTGATCACGATAAGAATCGCCGTGAGGGCGGCCTGCGTCATTCCGGGGATCCGCTCCGCCTGGCCGACCGTCTCAGGCTCCACGAGGGTGAGTTTCGCCTTGAGTTCGTTGGAGAGGCCGGGCACGGCGGTGTAATCGAAGCCGGCCGGGATCTTCATTCCTTCGAGTGCCTTCATCTTCCGGATCGCCTCCTCCTGTCGCCGGATGTACCCTTCGTACTTCGCCTCGATCTCGATCTGCCTCTTGACCATGCGATCCAAAACGGCCTCCCATCCCGAGAAGCGGGAGAGGTCGTCATAGCCGAGGTCGCCGCGCTTGAGAAGTTGGAAAAGGGTCACCGGGTTTTTGATCGGCGCCGTATTCATCTCCATAAGCGTTCTGTTGGTTTCTTCCACTGGAAAGATCCGGACGGATGAGAGTTTCCGGATGCCTGCCTCGATCCGGCGGACCTTCTCCCGGAGAATTCCATGCTGATCCGCCGTGATCAGCCCCAGTTCGCGCCCCTTCCCCATCAGGCGGATCGCGGCGTTGTCTTCACGCAGGATCAGCCGGTGCTCCGCGCGGGAGGTGAACATCCGGTAGGGCTCGTCGATGCCGCGTGTCACGAGGTCGTCCACCATCACCCCCATATAGGCCTCTGACCGATCCAATACAAAGGGAGGACCGCCCTGGACGGCCAGCGCCGCGTTGATCCCCGCCCAAAGCCCCTGCGCCGCCGCCTCCTCGTAACCGGAGGTCCCGTTGATCTGCCCGGCGAGGTAGAGACCGGCAATGTGTTTCGTCTCCAGCGTGAGACGGAGCTGGGTCGGCTGGACGAAGTCGTATTCGATGGCATAAGCGAGGCGCATGATCTCCGCCCGCTCCAGACCCGGAACGCTCCGGACGATCCTTTCCTGAAGATCCGGCGGGAGGCAGTTTCCCAGCCCTTTTGCGTAAATCTCCTCCGTCTCCATCCCTTCCTGTTCGAGAACGACCGGGTGGCTTTCGCGGTCGGTGAAACGCATCACCTTGTCCTCGAGGGAGGGGCAGTAGCGGGCGCCGACCCCCTGGATCACCCCGGCATAGAGGGGAGAGAACCGGATGTTCTCGCGCATGATCCGGTGGGTCTCCGGCGTGGTCGCCGTGAAGAAAGAGGGGAGGCGATCCTCGCGAAGCCGCTCCGTCGTGAAGGAGAAGGGTTCCGGATCGGGATCGCTGTCCTGGCGAACCAGGCGGGTAAAATCGATTGAAGAGGCGCGCAGCCTCGGGGGCGTTCCCGTCTTCATCCGCCCCATTTCGAAATCGAGCGACTTGAGGGAGGCCGCGAGCTTCAGGGAGGCGATCTCTCCGGCCCGGCCCGCCGGATACCGGACATCGCCGATGTGGATCAGCCCTCCGAGGAAGGTCCCCGTCGTGACGACGACCGCCCGGCCGCCATGGAAGACGCCCGTCTGATCGACGACGCCGCGGATGCGCCCGTCCTCAACCACGAGCCTCTCGACGAGACCCTGAAGCAGGTGGAGGCGTTCCTCCTTTTCCAGCACGGTCTTCATGGCGAGGCGGTAAAGCTGCTTGTCGCACTGGAAGCGCGTGGACCGGACGGCCGGGCCTTTGGAAGCGTTGAGCAGCCGGAAGTGGACGGCGGTTTTGTCGGCGATTCGCCCCATCTGACCGCCCAGCGCATCGACCTCCTTGACGAGCTGGCTCTTGGCGAGGCCGCCGATCGCGGGGTTGCAGGACATCAGGGCAATGGAGTCAAGGCTGATGTTGAAGAGCAGCGTCTCGCAGCCCATCCTCGCCGCCGCAAGGGCCGCCTCGCAACCCGCATGCCCCCCACCGACCACAATGACATCATATTCCCGGTTCATACGTTCCCCTATTCCCTTGCGGTTCCGCAAGCAATTTAATATGATCCCCGCGGAAAACACAACCAAAAAGGACTCCCGTGGCCAAACCGAGCTTCTGGAACAACGCGAAGCGATACTACGATCTCAAGAGTTACTGGCTCAACCGCCTCGGCAGCCGGGTGCACAAACTTCCGATCGATGCCGGTTTCACCTGTCCGAACCGGGACGGAAGCATCACGAGGGGGGGATGCAGCTACTGCGACGGGCGCGGATCGTCGCTTCGCCAGGCAGGTCCGCTCCCCCCGGTCGGCGACCAGGTCCGGCGGGGAAAGGCCTTCTACCGGCAACGGCCGAAGGCGGAGAAATTCATTGCCTACTTCCAGACCTTCACAAACACCTGCGCCCCGGTGGAGAAGCTGCGGGCGCTTTACGACGAGGCATTGGCCGTTGAGGACGTGATCGGCATTTCCATCGGGACGCTGCCGGACTGTGTCCCCGATGAGACGCTTGCGCTGATCCGATCCTACGCCGAGCGGTTCCACGTCTGGCTGGAGTTCGGCCTCCAGTCGATCCACGACCGGACGCTGGACCGGATCAACCGGGGCCACAACGCGGCGGTTTTTCGCGACGCCGTCCAAAGGGCCTCCGGCGGGCGCATCCTGATCTGTGTCCACATCATCTTAGGCCTCCCGGGCGAGACCCGCGACGATATGATCGAGACGGCAAAGGCGATCGCCGTGCTGCCGGTTCAGGGGATCAAGATTCACAGTCTCCTCGCGCTGGAGGGGACGGAACTCGGCGAACGCTATCGGCGGGGAGAGGTCACCCTGATGACCCGGGAGGCGTACGTCGGGACCGTCTGTGACATTCTGGAGATCCTGCCGCCTGAGATGGTCATTCAGCGGCTCACCGCGGAGGGCTACCCGGACATCTTCCTCGGGCCGGCGTGGGCGCAAAACAAGCTCGCCGTCCTCAACGCGATCGATCGGGAGCTCGAGATGCGCGACAGTTGGCAGGGGAAAAGGCGGGAGGAACAGAGCTTGAGTTTGTCAGGTGAATAAGAGAGGCGCGCAAAACCGGATACCCCGATTTTTCAGTCCCGAATAAGGAGAACAGAAGCGACCTCCCCCGCACGCTCATGGGCAAGATCTCCTTCAACGCCCTCAACACCCTCGAACAGGAGGAGATCGCAAAGCTGAAGGCGGAGGGGAAATATTTCGGACAATGATGCCGGAACAACGGCATTTTCGCCTTGACGCGGTGCATCATAAGTGCTACACCTATCCGGAAAGGAGGAAGAACCATGCCCGCCAAAAATCCAAGAGTACACATTGTTGTTGAGCAGCCGCTGTATAGTGTTATGCATGACCTTGCAGACAGCGAGGGCGTTTCCATGTCCACCCTTGCCCGTGACCTCATCCGGGAGGCCATTGATTTGCGGGAAGATGTTGCCCTTGCTGCTTTTGCCGATACACGAGTAAAGACATTCAACAAAAAAACGGCGCTCTCGCATGAAGATATGTGGGAATGATCCATGCCTTATACACTGCGCTATCATCCTGCTGTTCGCGTTGAGGATCTACCCCTTATCGATCGAAGAACAAAAGATAGAATCCGCAAAGCCATCGAAGAACGGTTGCGGACTGCACCTCATGACTATGGAGAGCCTTTGCGAAAGTCGCTGAAAGGCTACTGGAAGCTCCGTGTGGGTGATTACCGGATCGTGTTCAAAGTAATCGAGTCAGAGGTATGGATTCTTGGAATCAGACATCGGAAGTCGGTTTATACGGATGTTGACGCGAGGATGTAAAGGATGACGGGGGTGCAAGGAGAACAAAGGGAATGCGATAAGACACGGTCGATGACTTCACCCTTGCGCTTCTCTATCTCGTAGCTCATGAAAGAGAAGAAGGATGCTGAGCGAGACAAACATACTCTCATTGCCCAAGTTTACCGTTCCTGCAAAGAAGGGATGGAACACCCTGCCGGAA
>JAHFBU010000085.1 GCA_023249795.1 Syntrophaceae bacterium | reverse complement strand
TCCCCTTGACCGGCGCTCTGTCTCCATCCGCGGCCTTCATTGCCCTCCAGAAGCGTACGGCCCCCACAAAGACAGCCGCGAAAGAGAGGGTACTGATGGATAGAAAAAAGATATTCAGAAACCAGTGAGGAAACAGCGTCGTACTGGCATAGACAATTTGTCCTCCGACCTGCTTTCCAAAACCAAAGCTGTTTTTTATCGGGTCAATGGCCACCATGGCAAGAACAAGGAGCATGGTTGGGATCAGAATCAAGAAAGGGAGGAATTTTGGCTGATTGACCCATCTTGCCCAAAAACCTGGAAACGCGTAATGAACAATGGCCAGCCTCCTGATCGCGGCAAGCACGTCGCTTGGTCTGGCTCCTCTTGGGCAGTAGGCCGAGCAATCACCGCACTGATGACAAAGCCAGACGTCGGGGGAAGCCAATAGCTCCTCTCTCATCCCCCACTGGGCTTTAATCATCTCTTTTCTTGGAAAAGGGTCTTTCTCGGGGGAGAGGCTGCATTGAACCGAACAGGTTGCACACTGATAGCACCTCTTGAGAGATCCCCCCCCCGATGCGATGATCTCTTGAACAAACTTCAGATCAGGTTTAATCATCTTCGCCATTTTATATAAGTTTGACCTTTCCACGGAGTCACAGAGAGAAAAGAAGCATAGAGCCGGCAGAGGACAATCCCGTAATGGATTCAATCAGTTCCGGTCTCAATGAACATTCAATTCCCTCCATCCTGCGTGTCTTTATGGCTAAAATCCCTTAAACGGATTTGGGCCGATTTCCTGGATCTTACTCGCAAATTTACTGAATATCATCGGTATCTTATCGTAGTCATCTATTGCCACCTGATGAATCTCGATCCTGCCGGACTCAAGCCTGAGCCGATCCAAGGTCTCCTGTACTTTCGGGATTCTGTAATTTGCCAGTTCGCTTCCTTTTACAAAATGACACTGGTAATCGTCCCCATGCTTGCATCCGAGAAGGATGATGCCGTCAAATCCCGACGACAGCGCGTCTGTAATCCAGACCAAATGGACGGAGCCGAGACACCTGACGGGAACGATTCTGATGGCCGGATCATACATCAGCCTTTTCCGAGCTGCCAAATTCAGGGCCGGCAGGGCGTCATTCTCACAGACAAAACAGAGTATTCGTGGCTTCTCTTCTTCTTCCTCGGGAATATCGATGACCTTAATCTGGGATGTGACAACATCAATTGAGTGATCAGCGAAGGATATGATCCGCTCGGGGCAGCTTCCAAGGCAGGTGCCGCATCTTCTGCACCGGGTCGGATTGAGCAGGGGGCTGCCTTTCTCGTCTTCATTATAGGCTCCGAAAGGACACTCCACTGTGCAACGCTTGCACTGGGTGCATCCCTGTGTAAATATTTTAGGATAGGCTAAATCCGCGACCCTTGGATGGACCGCCTGTCCTTTTGCGGTAAGTTCTATGCACTGTATCGCCTTGAAGGCCGCCCCGCAACCATCGGTCATACTTGATACGCCATCCATGGGCGACCGGATACAGCCGGCCGCATATACCCCCGTCCTTCTCGTTTCATAGGGAAAGCAGATGAAGTGAGAATCGGGAAATCCGTATTTCAGTCCCGGAAGCTCGGGACCTTGTCTGTACTCAAGATTCAAAATATTCGATTTGATGATTGCGTCTGAAGGAACTTCGATATTATCCTTGACGTCACAAGTCCCCTCAATTTCTTCTCCCAAAGCTGCAACGGGAACCATCCCTGTAGCCAGAACCACCAGATCCGCCGTTATACTGATCGAGCTGCCCAAAAGGCTGTCCTTTACTTCAACAATCAGATCGCTATTTTCGGTCTCCGTGATTCCGGTCACGACCCCCTTGGTCAGGAATACGCCCGGATCCTCCTGGGTCTTGGCATAAAAGCTCTCGCCGAGACCGGGGGAAAGGATATCCTTGTAAATAATATAACAAGATGCCTTATCGTCGTTCTCCCTGATATATCTGGTCTGCTTCAGGGATGTTCTGCAGCAGACGGTGGAACAGTAGGGCAGATGGTTTTTATCGCGCGATCCCGCGCACTGAACGAAAAGAACGGCCTTAGGACTGGCATTGTCGGACGGCCGCGCAATCCTCCCCTCTTTGGCCATCTCCTCCATCTGGAAATTGGTGATCACATTTTGATACTTGCCATATCCGAAGTGGTCCAACTTCATCGGATCATAAGGGATAAATCCGGCCGCAAGAACAATTGCCCCAACGTGAACCGTCTCCTTTATCTCGCCCTGCGCTATGGTGACCTCAAATGCCCCGGGCTGGCCGCTTGTCTTCTCTATTTGGGCACCTAAATAAACCTTGATCCTTTGCTCGGCTTCGACCTCTTTGATTCGTTGGAAAACACCGGGTGGCTCCGGCACTTCATAGGGTGGCTTGGTGGGAAGCTGCTTTGCAAGCTTCCTCATATATCCGCCAAGCTGTGATTCCTTTTCCACCAGAACGACATCATAGCCCGCCCCGGCTGCCGAAAGCGCCGCGGTCATACCCGAGATGCCCCCACCGACCACAAGAACCGCCCTGCTCACTGTTTCCAACAGATATGGATCAGGCAGGTTCATTTTTTTGACCTTCACAATGCCCATCTGAAGATAGTCCTCGGCCAAAGCCTGGGTATCCTCATCATTGGGTTTGTGCGACCAGGCTACCTGCTCCCTGAGATCGACGCGTTCGCAGATTTTCCCTTCAAACAGAAAGGCGTCCTGCTTAGCCCGACCCGTGCAGGCCGCAATAATCAGGGTGTTCACCCCCTCATCTATCCCCTTCCCTATCAAGGACAGCCCTTCCTTGCCGCATAAAAAAGGATGGGTCTGACATATAGCGACCTTGGGGGTGGCCAACTTGACAAGTTTTTCTATCTCCAGGGAATCCCCGATGCCGCAACCTGTGCAGATATAAGCTCCTAATTTCTTGTCCATAATCACCTTCAGAAAACAATGTATTGTCAGCCGATTAAATACCAAACCCAGAGCTGAACGGGACAAACAAATACCATCGCCAAAACCATTACGGCTTTTGCATCGCCAACAGAGCGGCTGCCGTGGCATCCTGTGTTGTGCCGGAAACATCTATCGGCCTTTTGGCCACACCCACCGGATATAAGTCCCCGGCTATCATAAATCCATTTTGATCGACATCAACAGGCAAATTATCACATCCTTCCGGTACCATACCGCAGGCTAAAACAATTAAATCTGCTGTCTGGCTTGTCTGTTTTCCTGAAAGCACATCCTCCGCGCGGGCAACGAGACGGCCCTCTTCATTTTGTGTAATATCGGCCACCTTGCCTTTGATGAACGTTACGCCTGGATTCTGGCTGACCTTCGTGTAGAAGTCCTCATATACTCCGGGTGTACGAATGTCGATGTAGAATATGTACGCATTGGCGTTCGGATTTTGCTCCCTGATGTATGTCGCATGCTTCATCGAGGCGAGACAGCAGACAGCTGAACAGTATGGAAGATGGTTTTCATCGCGAGATCCGGCACACTGGACAAATATTACGCTGTTCGGTTCCTTATTGTCGGAAGGTCTTAAAATCTTGCCCTTCGTCGGACCATTGAGAGCAGCCATGCGCTCAAACTGCACATTGGTAACAATGTCCTTGTAAATTCCATATTTCAAATTATCTATCTTTGAAGCATCATAGGGTTTCCAACCCGTTGCAACAACGATGGACGGCACCCTGACGGTATGGGTCCGGGCCTCCATCTCAAGATCAATTGCCTCATACTTGCAGGCCTTGACACAAGCGCCACACCGATCACAGACATTGCCGTCGATTGCGAAGCGCATGGGGTATGCCATTTGATGAGGCAGGTAAATAGCCTTGGTTTCCGAAAGGCCGTAATTAAAGTCATCGGACCTCGTAACAGGACACACTTTTTCACATTCGCCACAGGCCGTGCAGTTGTCATTGACCAACCTGGGGAGCTGTCTTATCGTGACCTCGTAATTTCCTTTTTTCCCTGTGACCTTTTCCACCTTGGATAGGGTCAACACATCAATGTTTCGATTCTTCCTTATCCTCTTGAGGTTGATCTCAAAACCACAGGTCGGTGGACAGAGCTTGGGAAAGTACTTGTGCATCTGCACAATCCTGCCACCGATACACGGCCCCCTTTCGACAAGCACCACTTTACGGCCCACCTCGGAGCTCTCAATCGCACAGGTCAAGCCCGCCATTCCACCGCCTACAACCAATACATCTGCCTGTTCCATACTTCCTCTTCTTCTTGTTTGTAATCTATGACGCGTCAAGATCTACAGTCATGTGGATATCCCACATTGGATCATGCGGCTCCCGCGTCACCTGACTCTGAGACCGGCAAATTTGACGGCACCGCGATGGTATCCGTCCGGGAAGAGCTTCTGCAGCTCTTCAAAATCGATTCCGAAGGCCTCGCAGGTGTCGTAAACCGTGGGTACAAGATTATCCTTTTCAAATATCTGGCGTAAATAGTAGGCAATCTTCCAATGCATATCCGTGAGCTTGGGCATTTTCATTTCCCATGCGCGATATACGGCAAATTTCTTGTCCCACTGAGATGGATTGATAAGAAACCCGCGAACGTTGATTTCGTAGATCTTCTCCACGGCGCCGGTGGTCACCTGCTCGGCAAAAGTCTCGACCCAGGACTGATCCAGATAACCCTCCGTGTATGTAATGCCGGCAAGCTTGCAGGCCCCTCGAAGGTATCCGGCCGGAAACAGCTTCTTGAGTTCCTGCGCATGTAGACGGTTAACACGGGCGGTTTCATAGACGAGCGGACACTTTCCGCTGGCCTTGAAGCTGTCCCTGATGAAGCGCACAACCCTCCAGTGGTCCTCGCTAAGGCTGGCGATGATACCGACCTTAGGCGCCATTCCCCTGGCGAAATTCTCGTCCCACTCATCGAAGTCGAGGATAAACTCCTCCGTATCGACGTTGTAATTTCTGCCCCCAAAACTGAGCGTGCTCATAACTGGGCCTCCTTTACCTTCAGGGTTTCTTCCATCATAAGGATATATTTCTGATATTTGAACCCGAACTTCATAAGCTCAATCTCATCAGACTTTATCTTCTCGATTTCTTCTTTAGCAATCTCGAAAGAATCGAGAAACCTGCTCTCAAAGATAAATCTCCTGAATCTGTCTAAATCATAACTTGCCATGTAAAGCATGGACTGCTTCTTAGGGTCAAGCTTGGGTTGCCCGAGAGCATCTCTCCTCAACTGGATCTCTTTCCATTCCCTGTTCATTTCATCGTAGAGATCAGAGCCCTGGTCAATTCTCCATTGCTCAATGGTCCATTCATTGTCTTCCCCGCAACCAAGACAATTCGGTTCCTTGATAAAAAAATAGAATCCTTCCTTGACCTTCCGGTCCTCAGTTCCCTTTATCATGAGCCCTTGACCGACAGGATAATTTCGACAGTTAACGGGACGGTCTTCATAAACGCCACAACCCTCCGGTGTAACAAAGGGACATTTCTTCTCGTCATTGTCCGTCATCTTGAGCAGCGCATAAGGATGCGATGACTTTTCATCAATGTGGACGTAAGCGTATTTTTCGAGAAACTCTTCCGAGGAAATGCCCAATCTTTTTTTCATCCGAACAACGTCATAAGGGGTCAGGAGTATATCTGCATTCCGGCAGCATCTATTAAAGCAACTGATTCCTTTATGGCACCTGAACTTGAATTTGGAATTCAATGTGCGTTCAATGGGTTCCACAAACTTCATACTTAGTAACATGGCTTTTAGTTCCTATGATCTCAGTGTGTTAGACTTAATCTTCTCTTTTGACCGGCAGTAACTCTCTTGATATCGTATCTTTAGGTCGCAAGGTTTCTTCCCCAAACAGGTTAAATCTCACCCATCTATAACCAAAATCTAAAAGTTCTTCTTCATCCCTCATTATCCTTTCGATAGCATCTTTTTCTACATTATGCATATCAAAAAACCGGGTTTCAAAAAGGAACCTCTTGAATTCGTCCAAGTTATAGCAGGACATATAAATTAAATTCGTTTCCTCCGGATCGAGCTTGTTCCCCCTCTGAAAATAATTATTAAAGGTAATTTCTTTGTAGGGTTCACTCATTTTATCGTAAACGTCAATCCCCTGTTCTTTCCTCCACTTTTCTATCGTCCATTGTTTCCCATCATTCACTGCAAGGCATGAGGGTTTTTCCTCTATTAAGAATTCCTCATTTGAAGAAACCGGGAATATGGGATACATCCTGCATGACCATGGTCTGTTCTCGTATATGCTGCATCCATCCGGGGTGACAAAAGGACAACTTTTATTCTCATCCTCCATCATCTTAAGGGCAACCAGCGGCAACCCCTCATCTCCTAGAAGCGGAATGGTATATCTCTTCAAAAAATCTCCGGAAGATAACTGCGTCGTCCTTCGCATCCTTAGAACATCATAAGGTGTGAGAAAAATATTTACATCACTACAGCATGAGTTAAAACAAGGCAACGCTGCGTGACATGAGAAATTGAATCTGTCATCCAGCGAAAGCCTTCGGCGTTTTTCGGTATATTCCTCTTTCATTTTGATATTGAGGGTGTCCCGACAATTCGGGACACCCCCTCCTCATCAATACAGACTTTGACTGACTACACGATAGGGATCATCGGCCTTTCAATGACCTGCCACTCCTTCTTATCCACATCATATTTCACATTCAAGAAGTGCTTCTGGCCCTCATCCAGGTGCGGGTAATCGTGTTTAAAGTAATATCCCGGCCACCTTGACTCTTTCCTTGCCATACGAGTCCTGGCGCAGGCCTCGGCAACCCAGTACCTGTGCACACTCTCCCATGCCCTCAGAAGCTCATGCGAGTTCTTCGCAGCAATCTTACTGGCATCCTCTCCGCAGAAGCCCAATTTCCAGAGGCCAGTTTCAAGCATCTTGTCATTTGTCCCATACAGAGTCTCCCATCCACCTACGTATTCCCCCATGATCTTCTGTACCCTGAAAAGGAAACTATGCGGAGAGATATAGTTGGGATTTACTTCAGGCGTTGTGGCAAATGCGCTCTTCTCATCATAGAGGGCAAATGGCAGATATACTATTTCCTTTAGCTTTTTTATCGTATCATCAGATACGGTTGGCGTGTAGCCCTTCTGATCATTGACAAACTTGATCGCTGACTTGGCTACAATCCTTCCC
>JAHFBU010000084.1 GCA_023249795.1 Syntrophaceae bacterium | reverse complement strand
GGCTCCCCCGGCAGGACGAGCCCGGCCCCGCGGTGCAGGCGTAACAGTGGTTATGCGTCGCAATCTCCCTGCCGCCGAGTTCCCCTGCATCGAACTCCTCCACCGTCCTTGACCGGCCGCATTTAACCGGCAACTCCAGCATCTGGTTGAAATCGCAGTCGTAGAGATTGCCGTCCCAGGCAACCGATATCGTCGTCCTGCACATCACTTTGCGGACGGCGTCCGGATTGTACAGATTCGCCAACTGCAGCATGTAGTTGTGGACGTTGTTCGTTCGCTCCAGGTAGTCGAAATACCGCCCGACAGGCACGTTGGTCATGCAGAACAGCTTGTTGAAAGCGACGCCATGCTCCCGCTTCAGGTTACACTTGTAATCGCGTTCGAGTTCATTCTGGCGTCCGGGAAGCAGAGCCCCGCAGGGATTATGCGTGATATCCAGTATCAGGCCCGTCCCGTCCTGTCCGTACCCCAAATCGTTCAGCATGCCCAGGACCCTGACACATTTGTCATAGACGCCGCTCCCGCGCTGCCTGTCGACATTCTCGCGAAGATAACAGGGAAGCGACGCGCAAATCTCGACCCCGTTATCGGCGTATATCTTCATGAATTTTGAATATTCCTCTTCCTGGAGGATCACGAGGTTCGTCCTGACGATGATCCGCTTGCCGAGCCGGGCGGTTTCAACGATGAAGCGCTCCAGGCCGGGGTTCATTTCGGGGCTGCCTCCCGTGATATCCACCGTTATGATCGACGAGGTTCTTTTCACGACATCGAGGCATCGGTCCATCACCGTCCCGGGCATGACCTCATTTCTCGCCGGTCCCGCCTCCACATGGCAATGTTCGCACGAAAGATTGCAGCGTTTCCCGACGTTCATCTGAAATGTCTCTATCTCCTCCGCTCTGAGCGGGAAGTCCGGGCCGTTTCGCAGCCTCTCCCCGAACTCTTCGAAACCATACTTGAGGCCGGAAAGTCCGGCGGCCTCGTCTTGTGCGTTATGTGTGCGCATAGTATTTCTCCAATGTCTCCGCGGTGACTCCCAGACGGTATAGCGTCCGGATCACCCCGTTTCTCAGTGTCGCGTACAAAACCCCCTCTTTTTGCCACCGTCTCGACGAGGTTGCGACAGGATCACCCAGTATCGTTATCCTGCCCCCGAGTTTCCGGATCCTTTTCATCAGCTCCAGATCCTCGAAAAGGCATGGTTCCTTATAACCGCCGATTTCATCGAAATAGCTCTTTCGGATAAATATCGCCTGGTCCCCGAACGGCATCCTTGCCACTCTTGCACGCAGGTTCGCGCTGGACGATATAAATCCGAGCAGCGGACCGCCCGGGAAAATGTTCAGTTTGAACGCCCCCCCGACGAATTTCGCCTCCGCCAATGCGTTCGTGACGGCGGAAAACGCGTTGTGAGGAAGGGTCGTATCGGCGTGAAGGAAAAGAAGGACTTCTCCCGTTGCCGCCGACGCCCCTCGTTCATCTGGTTGCCGCGGCCCCTCAGCGCGGCGATCTTTATGACCTCCGGTTCTTCCACCCTCTTCAATGTTCCGCCCCCGGGGGCGCCGTCGACCACGATGACCTCATGGTCGTATCCGGCCGCCGTTTTCATCAACCCGGCGATGAACGGCCTTATGATTTCCGCTTCATTGTAAACGGGAACGATAACCGATATTCTCATCCGACAAGGAATCTCCTCACCAGTTTTTTTATCCACGGCTTCAAGGCGTTTTTCAACAATACCTTGGAGGCAGAACGGTACAACTCGGCGTCCGTCGGGTACGGCATGATCATCGGGTAAAAGGCCGTACCGCTCATTTTGCGTATCAACGCAAGCGAGGCCAGTCCGATCATCTCGCTTGCCCTGTCGCCGACGATCGTAACGCCCAGAAGTCTGTTCCGCTTTCCAAGAACAAATTTAATGAACCCCTCTTTTTGAAATTCCAACACGGCCCTGTCCGACAGTTCCATATCAACGACGACCGACTCGCGGAAGATCCCCATCGACCGGGCAATCTGCTCGGTATAGCCCACATGGGCGACTTCGGGCTTGGTGAAGGTGACCCACGGCACGAAGGAATAGTCCGCCTTCGCGCCGATGGGCGATATGATATTTCTGACGACGATGCCGGCCTGGTAGCCCGCCATATGGCTGAACTGAAATTGGCCGGTGACGTCTCCGCATGCGAAGATATGTCTGATGTTGGTACGCATGTCCTCACCGGTCCTGACATACCCATGCGTATCCAGCGTTACCTGCGCATTTTCAATACCCAGCCCCTCAAGCCCGGGCGCCCTCCCCAACGCAACCAAGAGCGCGTCGCCTTTTATCTCCTGCCTCGAACCCATATTCTCGATTGCGACCGATATCTCTTCTCCCGCTTTGGCGACTTCAAGTATTCTGGACGACAGGAGCAGCCGGACGCCTTCCGATCTGAACTTCTTCTCCAGAACGGCCGCGACCTCGGGATCATCCTTCGGGAAAAGACGGGGAAGCAGGTCTATGATGGTCACGTCCGCGCCCAGATATCTGAACGTCTGGCCAAATTCGAGCCCGACCGGACCTCCGCCGAGGATGACCAGGTGCGCGGGAAGCCTCTTGAGATCGAAGATCGTCTCGTTGGTCAGGTAAGGGGTGTTCTGAAGTCCGGGGATCGGAGGGACCATCGGCCTCGATCCCGCGGCAATGACGATGTACTTGCCGGTTATGGAGCGGGAGCCTATCCTGACGGTATGCCGGTCTGTGAATACGCCTTCGCCGTCGATCACATCGATGCCCATGCCCGTGAACTTTTCTTTCGACTCGCGGGCGGCGATCGCATCAATGGCCGACTTCCCGTGGTCCAGCAATTTCAGGAAATCGACCCCGTGCAGCTCTGCTGAAATCCCATACGCGCCGGCTGAATGAATGGCCTTTATGATATGCGCCCCGTTGATCAGCGCCTTGCTGGGCACGCATCCGGACTTCAGGCATTCACCGCCGATGGCGCCTTTTTCGATCATCGCCGTTTTAGCCCCGAACATCGCGCACCCCGAAGCCGTCGAAATGCCCGCTCCTCCGGCGCCGATAACGATGACGTGATAGTCAAACTTCATTTTGCCCTTTTCCTTCCGGCCTCTTTGCACCCGCGTCCAAAAAGCCGCGGGCGAATCTGATCAGAAAGAAGAGTCCCGCCGCGAATACCGCAAACAGACCCAGGATGCCCCATGGGATCTCTCCCCTGGCCGCCGTTTTGAAAATAATGTCGGACCCCGCTACGTAAAGCACGGTCCCGGGGAGCATGCATAACCATGACCAGAACAGATAGGTCGTAAATTTGATCCTCGTCAGGCCGAAGCCATAATTCAGAAGATGAAAAGGAAACAGCGGGATCAACCGGGTTACGGCTACGATGGCCGCCCCCTTCTTTTCGGTCAGTTCATCCAGTTTGTTGAATGGGTCATACTTGCCGAGCCAGCGCTCGACCGGTTTGCGGGCAATATATCTTGCGACAAGGAATGCGAGCCCGGCCCCCGCGGTTGAACCCGCGCTCACCGATATCGTTCCGACCACCGAGCCGAACATGGCCCCCGCCGCGATCGACAGCGCGGAGGCGGGAACGGCCACCACGGTCGCCAGGGCGAAGAGGGCCGAAAACACAAAAGGGCCGAGATAACCCAGCCCCTCTATCCACGCCCTGGCTTCCGCGATCTTCCCGCCCATCCCGAACCATTGCAGGGAGACGATCAACCCGAGGATGACGGCGGCAAGGACGAGTGGCTTCATATAACTGCCCGTGTTTTGCATATCAGCCATGGTCCTGATGCTTGCTGAAAAAACGCCTGATTTGCTCGATGCGTTTTCTGTTCGCGCCGAAATCGCCTTTGCCCACTCTGGAAGCGGATCTCACATGGATGAGCCTGTTTGCCGTATCCGGGCGAAGCTCAAGATCGTCGACAAAATGCCAGAGCCTTGTCCTGAAGGTGGCCCAGAGGTAGGAATCCGTACGCCACTCCACGTTCCCCCCGGATTCCTTGATCGCCTCATGGATCTGCCCCCAAGCCTCAGTCGGAGATCCTCTGTACGCGAACGGATCGATGCGGAACCGTATGTCCGGCGATTCGCTTGAGACGCAATTCGGCGTGCCGGGGCATTCTCTCAGCTTTCCTCCGACAAGGCCGGTTTCGCGGGCTCTTTTTGAATCAAGCGACAGATATAAGAAACTGACGACATATAAGGCCGTGAGTGCCAGGACGATGGAGCCCAGGATGTATAATGTGATCTTCATCTGCTCCCTTCTCTGAAGACGCATGATCCATCCCCGGCCACCGCCGGATGGATCGGCGTTCCGCGGGATTGCGGCGGGAAGGATCTTCCCGTCTTTGCGACGCTATCGCGGCAGGGAGCGGACGACAATATGGATCGAATAGGAGCGGATTGGCAGGGGGAAGCTACCTTGGGCCGTCCATTTCAACCTTCCTGGCGCGACGCTGCGACCGCTGCAAGATGCAGGCGGCAGAGGATGGGGATTTTGCCTTGGAATTGATAGGTTGTGAGGTTTACCCTATCAACAGGCTATCTAAGTTCGACCGTTGCCATGCCCGGCGTTATCCATTACTTACAAAGCCGGGGAGATAGCCATGAATCAATTTTTGTGTTTGCCGGTCTTCATCGTGACGACGGCGGCTGCGATGGCCCTGGCCGGCTGTGCCGTCGGCCCCGATTTCCATCCTCCGCAACCCCCGGTCACCGGATCCTATACCGCCGCACCCCTCCCGGAGAAGACCGCCGGCACAGCCGGAACCGGCGGGGCATCGCAGCGATTCGTCCCGGGGCAGGAGATCCCCGGGGAGTGGTGGACGTTGTTTCGTTCCGAGCCGCTCGACCGGCTGATCCGCCGGGCCCTTGCGGACAGCCCGACCCTTGCCCTGGCGCGAGCGAGGATTCTTGAGGCTCAGGAGAACCGCCGGGCGCAATTCGGGGCGCTCCTCCCGAATGTGGATGCAAACGTCTCGGCCAGCCGCCAAAAGACGTCGGGCGCCCAGGTCGGCCAGCCGGATACGTCCAATGCCGCTTTTACCCTCATCAACGCCTCCGTGAATGTCTCTTACACATTTGATCTCTTCGGAGCCACACGGCGTCAGTTGGAAGCGCTCGATTCCCAGATCGAATTTCAGAAATTTCAGCTTGAGGGAGCCCTGCTTACACTCACCTCCACCATGGTCGTCACGGCCGTGAAGGAGGCCTCCCTGAGGTCTCAGATCCGTGCAATCCGCGAAATCGCGGCCCTGCAGGAGGAACAACTTGCCGTGGTTCAGCGCCGGCTTGAGCTCGGCGGCGTCTCTCTGCCCGATGTTTTGGCACAGCAAACGCAACTGGCGCAGACAGAGGCAACCCTGCCGCCGCTGGAAAGGGATCTCGAACAGACACGACATCAACTGGCGGTGCTCGCAGGCAAACTGCCGGGTGAGGCGGACCTGCCCGAGTTTTCCCTCGACGGGTTCACGCTTCCCGAGGAACTGCCCGTGAGTCTGCCCTCCTCCCTCGTGCGCCAGCGTCCGGACATCGTGGCCGCGGAGGCGCTTCTCCATGCGGCAAGCGCCCATGTAGGCGTCGCGACCGCTCAGCTCTACCCCCAGATCACCCTGACCGGCGGTTTCGGGTCGATGGCGGCCTCGGCAGGCAGCCTCTTCAACGGCCCCTCAACGATCTGGAATATCGGCGCCGGTTTGCTGCAACCCGTCGTTCATGGGGGGACGCTATCGGCGCGGCAGCGAGCCGCCGCGGCCCTCTATGATCAGGCGGCTGCGCAGTATCGCGAGACGGTGCTGGGATCCTTTCAGACGGTGGCCGATGTGCTTCGCGCACTGGAGGCCGATGCGCGAACCCTCAATGCCCAGGCGGCTGCCGAAGGGATCGCCAAGAGATCCCTCGATCTCACCCGGAGGCAGTTTCAGCTCGGCGCCGTGAGCTATCTCACCCTGCTCAACGCCCAGCGGCAGTACCAGGAGGCGCTCATCGGCGTCGTCCGGGCGCAGGCAACGCGCTTTGCCGACACGGCTGCGCTCTATCAGGCCTTGGGAGGCGGGTGGTGGAATCGCAACCCGCGGGATAAGACAACGGCAGGGACGGCCAAGGAGTGACAGACATGAATTTCCGTAAACACAGGAACATGATTTTGGGCATGGTGATCATGCTGCTTGTCGTCGGCATCGTATTCGGCGGTATCTTCGGTTACAAGGCCTTCCAGGCGAGGATGAGCCGACGCGCGATGGCCGCCCAGAAGATGCCGCCCGTGACGGTAACCGCGGTCCGGGCCGGCGTTCAGGCCTGGCAGGCGGAGCTTCAGGCCGTGGGCAGCCTGCGCGCGGTACGCGGCGTCGAGGTGGCCAGCGAAATCGCCGGTATCGTACGATCCGTTCAGTTCAGACCGGGGGAAGAGGTCCAGGAGGGCCGTATCCTGGCGCAGCTCAACGCCGACGCGGACATCGCTCAGTTGCGCTCCCTCGAAGCCGCGGCGGAGCTGGCCGAGGTCGTCCATGATCGGGATCTGAAACAGTACGCGGCGCAAGCGGTGAGTCAGGCCGCCATCGACGCCGACGCGGCGGATCTCAAGGGAAAGCGGGCGCAGGTCTCCCAGCAGGCGGCGATTGTCGGGAAAAAGACCATTCGAGCCCCCTTTGACGGGCGGCTGGGCATCAACATGGTCAATCCCGGGCAGTATGTGAATCCCGGCGACAGGATCGTTACCCTCCAATCCCTGGACACCCTGTATATCGACTTCCTGCTGCCGCAGCAGGAACTCTCGCGGATATCTCCAGGCCAGTTGGTTGTCGCCTCCATCGATGCCTATGCCGGACAAACCTTCAGCGGCCGGATCACCACGATCAATCCGAAGGTGGAAATCGAGAGCCGCAATGTGCAGGTTGAGGCCACCTTTGCCAATCCGGGACACAAGCTTCTTCCGGGGATGTTCGCCGTAATCAGGATCCAGGCCGGGGCGAAACAGCCCTATCTGACGCTTCCCCAGACGGCCGTCAGCTACAACCCGTATGGCGAAACCGTCTTCATCATCGAAGAAAGCGGCAAGGGTCCGGACGGCAAACCGATCCTGTCGGTCCGGCAGACCTTCGTCAGCGCGGGTCCCATGCGCGGCGATCAGGTCGCCATTCTCAGCGGCGTCAAGAAAGACGACCTGGTGGTGACCAGCGGTCAACT
>JAHFBU010000083.1 GCA_023249795.1 Syntrophaceae bacterium | reverse complement strand
GGCCCGCCGGAAATGGCGCAAGCGCCGAGGGCAATCACCAGCTTTGGCGGAGGAACCGCATCATAGGTCTTCTGTAACGCCAGTCGCATGTTCTTTGTGACCGGCCCGGTGACAAGGATGCCGTCCGCATGGCGGGGCGATGCAACAAACTGTATGCCGAAGCGCCCCAGGTCAAAAACGATCGTGCCAAGGACGTTCGTGTCCATCTCGCAGCCGTTGCACCCGCCGGCGCTCACCTGCCTGAGTTTGAGAGACCGGCCGAAAAGTTTTTTGATGTTTTCATCAACCGCTGCGGAGCGTGGGATCGCATTGTCGCGCATGACCAGCTCTTCCCGCCTGAAGACGGAGAGGCTGTGCTCCCGGGTGAAACGGATTGTTTCCTGAGGGCATTCCCTCCGGCAATCGTCGCAGAAGAGACAGCGCCCCAGATCCAGCCGAACGTCCCGGTCTTCATGTGAGATCGCCCCCGTCGGGCAGGCCTCAACGCACTTCGTGCAACCCTCAACGCACCGTGAGCCGTCCACCCGGGGAAGCCCCCGAAACCGTTCGGGGAGACTGACCTTTCCATCCGGGAACGGCACGGTTCTGTAACCCTGTTTGATACGCGCCATCATGGTCTTGAACATTTCAACACACCTTACAGGTCATGTCCGCAGTAAGACAAATTGAAGCTTTTGTTGCACAGGGGAAAATCCGAGATCTCCTCCCCCCGCATCGCCATAGCCAGCCCTGCCCAGTTGTGAAAGGAGGGGTCAACAATCCGGTAACCCGAAATGCGTCCATCGCTGCCGGTCATGGCCACGTGACAGATCTCGCCGCGCCATCCCTCGACCAGCGACACGGCCATGGCGTCCGGCGCCGCCTTCACATCGGCCGTTGTCTGAACCGCGCCGGGCGGAAGGGACTTCAACTCCTGCCGAATGAAATCGACCGATCTCTGGACCTCGAGCCAGCGCACATAGGTCCGGCAGAAAACATCTCCGTCGGGGCATGTTGAAACCGGGATCTGGGTGAAGCGGTAGATGCCGGAGGGAAAATCAAACCGCACATCCCGCTCGATACCGCAGGCGCGGGCCGCGACACCGACCAGACCCAACTCCTCGGCCGTTTTTCGCGAAAGAACACCCGTTCCCTCCAGCCGATCCGCCACAAACGAGGATTCCCAGAGAAGATTGACCGCCGCCGTCAAATCGCGATAGGTATTCTCAAGCCTTCCCTCGAGTTCGGAAATCATTTTGTCATCCACTTCAAAGGCAACGCCGCCGGGGAGAAGCATCCCCCTCCCGAAGCGGTTCCCGCAGATCAGCCCCGTCATGTTGAGAAAATCTCCTCGTAACCGGCCGCAATAGGATGCCGTCGGCAGAAAGCCCACATCGTTGGCAATGGCTCCGAGGTCCCCCGCGTGGTTCGCGAGGCGTTCGAGTTCCAACATGATCCCGCGCAGAACCTGCGCCCGTATCGGAACATCAATATGCGCCAGCGCCTCGAGGGCCTGGCAATAGGCCGTACCGTGACCTATCGTCGTATCGCCCGCCACTGTTTCCATGTAGTGGAGGGTCCGTTTATCGGGCCCGCCGATGATTGCGCGACCGACACCGCGATGCTGGTATCCCAGCGAAATCTCCAGATGAAGCACCTCTTCGCCGTGACATTGAAAGCGGAAATGGCCCGGCTCGATAATGCCGGCATGGACCGGCCCCACCGCGACCTCATGCACCTCCTCCCCTTCAACCTTGAAGAAATCCATGACCGACGGCAGGGCGAAATCTCCTTCAAACACATGGGCGGCCCTGCGGCAGGGCGGATGAAAGCGGACCGGCTTCAGCCAGGGATGACCTTCGGGCAGGATGTCACACTCTTCGGCAATCTCGCGCTCAAAAAGATGCGCCTGGGGGCACTCGGAAGTCAGGCTCGGGCAGCCATGGCCGACATCCGCCGAAATCATGCCGATCCTGCCCTCGCTGTCGTGGGCCAGCAAAACATACAGTCGGATACCGTCGCCTTCGGGCCGGCCGAAAAGACTCACCATGCGACCGCCGACCCGGACATCGTCCTGAACCGATCGGCGGAATTCCGAAACCGGCAAAAGCGGAATGTCCCTGACCGGAATCACCTGTCCGTTGTAAACCGACAACATCAGATTCCTCCCAACATGCTCGCCGCCTGCGCCAGTGCATCGGACAACGGCGGAGCGATATAGATGCCCAGCAAAAGAACGATCGCCAAGAATATCAGCGACGGAAGGACGGCAAAAGAGGATTCCTTCCGCGGACCGTCCCCGAGATTTTCCGGAGGATCGCCTTGCGCCATCGGGATAAAGATCTTTGCGAGCCCGATAAAGATCACGGCGAGGACGCCCAGAAACAGGGCCGCCAGAAGATAACGTCCCTGTTCCAGCGCGGTTTTGAGGATGATGAACTTGCTTAAGAAGACGCCGAACGGCGGCGTCCCGGTCAGGGCGAGGAACCCGGCCAGCCACAAAACACCGGAGACCCTGAGGACCTTGAGGATGCCCTGGACCCCGGAGATGGTTTTGGTCCGATAAACCGCGAGGATATTGCCCGCCACGAAGAAGAGCCCCGCCTTGGTCAGGGAATGGTTGATCATGTGCAGCATCGCGCCGAATACGGCGCCGCCGCCGAGACCGACACCGAACGCCAGGATCCCCATGTGCTCAACGCTCGAGTAGGCCAGCATCCTTTTATAATCGGTCTGCCCCAGGATGAAGACCGCGGACAAAAGCATCGAAAGCAACCCGAACAGGATGAACAGCTCGCGGCAGAAATCGCCCAGCCCGGCGCCGAGACAAACCTGGTAAACGCGCAGGATCCCGAGAAAGGCGCAGTTCAACAGCGCACCGGACAAAAGGGCGGAAACCACCGACGGCGCCTCGCTGTGTGCGTCCGGCAGCCAGGTGTGAAACGGCGCCAGCCCCATCTTCGTCCCGTACCCGACGAAAAGAAGAACAAAAGCCGCCTTCAGCCAAGGGCCGTTCAACGTTTCCGCCTGACGGATGAGCTCGGTCAGAAACAACGTCGATGACGCATTCGTGGCGGAAACGGCCAGAAACAGGTTCCCCAGAAGGGCGAGCGCGATGCCCACGGAGCAGATCAGGAGATATTTCCAGGTCGCCTCCAGCGAATTCGGATAGCGGTGGAAATAGATGAGAGGGGCACTGACGAGCGTCGTTGCTTCGATGGCGACCCATAAAACACCGAAATGCCGACTGACGATCACCAGCGTCATGCTCGCCAGAAAAAGAAGGAGGCACCCGGTGAAAACCGCCTCCGGACCGTTACGGAAGAGAAAGCCCTCATCGAGCCTGTTCTTCACCAAAGATTCTTCATGTTTCAAATACCGGACGGCATAGAAGGCGGCCGCGCAAAAAAGCAGGCTCGTGACCGTTAAAAAAACGATCCCCACATCGTCAATGGCCAACCATCCCCCTGCCGACGGAACCGGCCGGACGATCCACGCCGCAATCGTCAGACCGAGATGGGCCAGAGCGGTCAGAAGCAACAGAGCCCGACGGATACGAGCCTGTCTCAAAATAAACGCCAGAAGACCCGTGATGAAAGGGACCAGTGCCAGCGCCAGCGCCAAAGTCATTGAATTACCCCAAAATACCGACATCCCGGCCGATCAGGAAACAGCTCTTTCAGTCTTTCAATTCGGACAACCGCTGCGTGTCGATGTGATCGAACTCCCGGCTGATATGAAAGATCATGATCCCCATCACAAAGACCGCCACAAAAATATCCAGCAGAATGGCCAGCTCCACCAGCACCGACTGTTCCAGCAACAGCGCGGTGCCGAAAATATAGATCCCGTTCTCGATAACGAGATACCCCAAAACCTGCGTCAAGGCCTTCGGCCGGCTCACAATTACAAAAAAACCGCAGAATATCGTCGAAAGCGCCACCGGCACGACCAGCGGGGAAAGGACCGGACGCGGCATGGGCAACCGGCCGCCGAGCCAAATGGAGATGACCAACGTCATGATGCAGATCGCCACGGAAACCGGGTAGCTCACAAACGGCTCGACCTCCCGCCGGACATTCGCTTCCCGGATCGCCTGAAAAAGCAGCCAGGGGAAGACAAATCCCTTGAGAATCATGCTGGCGAAAATAAACAGCAGCCGGTCCGTGGTCGGCGGATAGACATCGGCCACCATGAACAACAGCCCGACCGCTATTCCCTGGAACGCGACGATGCGGATACACGCGGAGAGACGGCCCGATGCGACCAGAATCAGGTTCATGAGCACGATCGCAACCATGATGGGCTCCAACCACGCGTTCATCCTTCTCACCTCAACTGAAAAATAAGGGCCAGGACCGACAGGGACATCCCGACCACCAGCATGTGGGGCACCTTGAGCATCCGCAACCGTGCCATGACCGACTCGATCACGCCGATGACAACGGCCAGCATCATCATCGCAACCAGGAAATATCCCGTATCGGCCCACGGAACCCCGGTCCTGAGCGGGAGCACGAACCCGACCAGGAGCGCACCAAGCAGCCAGAATTTCAACGCCGCGCCGTACTGAATGAACGCAAAGTCCACACCGCCGTGATCGAGCACCATCACCTCGTGGATCATCGTCAACTCCAGATGCGTGTTGGGATCGTCCACGGGGATGCGGGCATTCTCGCACAGAAAGACAATCAGGACCGCTCCGGCAACCAGAACCAGCACGGGGGCCGCCTGCACCCAGACTTCGACGCTGAAGCGGCTGTAGATCCCCGATAGCGAGGTCTGCCCCGTGAGTCGCATCAGGACCGCAAGCGCCAGGAACAGCGTCGGCTCGGCCAGGACCGCGAAGTGCACTTCCCGGCTTGCGCCCATGCCTTCAAAGCTCGATCCGGTATCGAGCGCGGCCAAAACCATGGAAAATCTCACCAACCCCAGAAGATAGAGAAACAGGACCAGGTCGCCTTCGAACGCGAAAAGCGCCCTTCCCCCGCCGTAAGGAACCAGCGAACAGGCCACGAGAAGCGCTCCCAGCCCGACGACCGGCCCGAGACGAAAGACCCAGGTCGTGGTCCTGCTGTAGACCGCGTGCTTCCGGAGCAGTTTATAAAGGTCGGAATACAACTGCAGCAGCGGTTGCCCCCGCCGTCCGGCGAAGAAGGCCTTAACGCGGTTGATCACGCCGAACAACAACGGCGCCAGAACCAGCAAGAGAACTATGTTGATGAAGGGCATTAAATCCATGGATCACCAAAATATCCAGACCAGCAACATCAAAAGCGTGCCGACGATGTACAAAATATAGAGCTGAAGATTCCCATGCTGTATCCACCGCCACCCCGAGATATACCGATCGAAATTCAAGAAGACCGGACCGTAGAACTTCTCAAGAAAGACGTCCGGAGTTTCCGTCGAAAAATGCGTCTCCTTCGGGAAATAGCCCTCTGGGGGTTTGAAATCCCGGCGGGATCTCAGGATCGTCTTGAAAAAGCGGACCAACGGCTGCGCAAAAGAGGATCCGGTGTACTGCATCCGGGGCGACGGGGCGGCATATCCGCAATCCCAGGTCACGGATTCACCGATAAGGCGTTTTCCCAGGAGCCTGCGACGGAGATACCAGAACGCCCCGACGAACGCGGCCAAACCCCACGCCGCGCCCATGACCGGGAAAAGCATATCCCTTCCGCGGTCAAGATATTCTTCAACAAGCCCCTGGGGCAGCCCGACCATCTCCGGCAGAATGTAATTGAAGAGACCCAGAACAAAGGGGGCGAACAGACCGATCGCGGCGCATCCGGCAACGAGGATGGCCATCGGGATCCGCATGGCCTCCCCGGCTTCGCGGGCGCACGCCGCAGCTTCGGTCCTGGGTTCTCCGAGGAAGACAACGCCGAATGCCTTCGCAAAACAGGCCGACGCCAGCCCTCCGATCGTGGCCAGGGCCGCGATGACCGCCAGGGATGTGATCAGGACCGGCAGACCATCCAGAACCCCGTGAAAAGCCGCCAGATAGATCAGAAACTCGCTGACGAAACCGTTCAAAGGCGGCAACCCGCAGATGGCCGCGGCCCCGACAAGGAAACAGACTCCCGTTGACGGCATGCGCCTCAAGAGACCGCCCAGATGATCGATGTCCCGCGTGCCGGTCGCGTTGAGGACCGCCCCGGCGCCCAGGAAGAGCAGTCCCTTGAAGAGGGCATGGTTGAGGACGTGCAGAAGAGCGCCGGCCCAGGCTAGAATGGCCAATAACGGCAGACCGAGACTCATCCCGAGCAGACCGATCCCCATGCCCAGCGCAATGATCCCGATATTCTCGACGCTGTGATACGCCAGCAAGCGTTTCAGATCATGCTGGGCCAGGGCAAAGACAACCCCGAGAATGCCGGAGGTGATGCCGATGGCGACCATAAGCCAACCCCACCAGATTGGCGGCGTTCCCAAGAAGGTCAATGTCCTGACCAATCCGTAGATGCCCAGTTTGATCATCACACCGGACATGAGGGCCGATACATGGCTGGGGGCCGCGGGATGCGCCTCCGGCAGCCAGACATGAAGAGGGATAAAGCCGGCCTTGGTCCCGAATCCGATGACCGCCAGAATGAACACGACCGAAGGCAGAAAGATTCCCTCGACCGAAAACAGATCAAAATCGAGCGTCCCGGAACCGTGTCCCAGCAAGACAAAAAGAGCCAGGAGACAGGCGGTGCCCACGTGCGTGGCGACGAGATAGATCATGCCCGCCCTGCGCACATCGCTTTTCTCGTCCTCAAAGGTCACCAGGAAGAATGAGGCGAGCGTCATCACTTCCCAGGCCGAAAGAAACAGGACGGCGTTGCGCGAGATAATCACCAGGATCATGCTCGCCACAAGAAGATTGGTGAAGAACCAGGCGCCCCCGACGGACTTCTGATCGCGCCCGTGTTCCAGATATTCAAGCCCGTAGACGGCAGCCAGCGGGGAAAGGATAAAAAGAGGGAGCAGGAAGAACGCGGACAGGGGATCGATTACGATATGGAATGCACCGAAGGGAACCGCCCAGGGGAGGGCCAAAGTGAATGTCGTCCCGTAGGCCAGGCTGACCGCCGCCGGGATGAGACCCAGGCCGCAGGCCATACACGTTCCCCCAACGGCAATCCTTCCCGCGAGCCGAGGAACATCCTTTAGAATCAAGGCGCCGAGACCGCTCAACACCAACAGGGCCAGGGCGCTCACGATAAACGCCATCTCTTCTTCCTTCTATCTCTTACGCTCCGGAGGTCGGC
>JAHFBU010000082.1 GCA_023249795.1 Syntrophaceae bacterium | reverse complement strand
ATGCCGAATCGGCGGGCCGGCGCCTGATCTTCCCGGACATCGAGAAAAATCACGGCCGCCCTGCCGGCGTACTCTTTCTTCAGTTTCTCCAGAATCGGTGCCATCATCTTGCAGGGAATACACTGCCCGGCGCCCAGATCGATCATGGTCACCATTCCCTTGACGGGCACCTCCGTCGGCACTGCGGCAAGCAGGGGCGCCGTTCGTGGAAACAGCAACAGCAACGAAAGGCAAATAATGCCGGCAATAACCTTGGAACAACGCATTCTCATTGAAATGTCCTCCATGCTTCGTATCGTTTCAATGGCATCGTTTCAACTCGACGACACAGAAACGCTCTGTAGGGATTCCCGGGCTTCCGGAAAATACTTCTCCTTGAATCTCAGCACGACATTGACCAGGCCGATCAATACGGGCACCTCCACCAGAGGGCCGATCACCGCCGCGAATGCCGCCCCGTGGTTGATGCCGAAGACGCCGACGGTATCCCAGCAGGACCCCTGCCGCCATTACCATGAAAATCCAAAGCGTCAGGTAGCGGTCCAGAAACGTTAGTCGTTTGACAACGCCATCCATCATCGCTCTCCCCATCAAGATCGATTATTTCCCGATCCAGGCGAGGATCTCCTCCTTCTTCGGAATCTTTCCCACGGACTTGACCTCACCGTCCACAACCACGGCCGGCGTGCTTAAAACACCGTATTTGGCGATTCTCATGATGTCGCTCACCTTTTCAATGTCCGCCGCGACGCCCGCTTCGGAGACGGTTTCCCGAACCAGTTTCTCCACCTTTTGACAATTGCTGCAGCCGGGCCCCAAAACTTTAATCTCCATCCGTACGATCTCCTTTAATATATCAGGTTGAACAGAAACCCCACCACCATGATTCCAGAGGCGACCACGCCGATGAAAATCAGGATCAACGGGAGCTTGATCACCTTCTTCAGAATGATCATCTCCGGGAAGGAGAGGCCAATGACCGACATCATGAAGGCCAGCGATGTTCCGAGCGACGCCCCCTTCTCCAGAAGGGCCTGTACGATGGGGATGATCCCGGCCGCGTTCGAATAAAGCGGCACACCGATCAGCACCGCAAGGGGCACGGACCACCAGGCGGATTTGCCCATGAGCGATGCCATGAAATTTTCCGGCACATAGCCGTGGACGCCCGCCCCGACCGCAATGCCGATCGCGATATAGATCCACACCTTCGACACGATATCCGCGACCGCCGTATATCCGGCCTCTATCCTTTCGGAAAAAGGCGTTTCGCTTTCCGCGATCTTCAATTCGGCGGCCTTGATCTCGTACACCCACGCCTCGACAAACCTCTCCAACTTGAGTTTGCCGATGACCCAGCCCGCGGAAATGGCGATCAGCAGACCCGTGGATGCGTACAGGAACGCCGTCTTCCACCCGAAGAGCCCGAAGAGCAGCACGAGCGCCACCTCGTTGATCATCGGCGCGGCAATCAGGAAGGAGAAGGTGACGCCCAGCGGGATGCCGCTCTCCACGAACCCGATGAACAGCGGAATCGCCGAGCAGGAGCAGAAGGGGGTTACGATTCCGAGTGCGCTCGCCATGATGTTGCCCAGAAAGAGCGGTTTTCCCTCCAGCGCCCTTCTCGTCTTTTCGGGCGAAAAGTACGACCGGATGATCCCCACGACAAAGACGATGGCCGTCAGGAGCAGAAGAACCTTGGGGACTTCAAAGATGAAAAAACGCACCGCCTCGGTGAGATGGGAATTCCGATCCATCGAAAGCAGGGAATAGACGAGATAATCCGTTCCCCGCTCCAGATAAATGTAGAGCAGAACAAATACCGGAATGAGCAGCAGGGGCAGCCACAGCCGCGTTTTGGAGTTCCTCTTATTCGACCCTATGGTCACAAGGCTGGGCTCGCCTTTATTCGCACAACATTCGGACATACGATCACCATATTATAATTTGGCAATATAATAAATCAATCATGCCTGCCGCAGAGATCCTCGCGCCGGAGCTCTTTGCTTCTTTTGAACAGATCCCGGATCTCCGCATCGTCATCGAGCCAGTGCCGCAGATTGCCCAGAAGGGTCGCTGCATAGCGACTTCGACTGCCGTCGGTCAGGGAGTAGTTCACCCATAAGCCCTCTTTCCTGCGGGCCACCAGCCCCGCATCTTCCAGGATCTTCAGATGTTTGGAGACGGTCGGCTGGGCGATCCCAAGCGCGGCCCGGATCTCGCAGACGCACATCTCCCGGTGCTGGAGCAACTTCAGAAGCCTCACCCGGTTGGGATCGGACAGCGCCTTCATGACCTTGATGAATTCGTTCATGGCATTCCCTTCATATTGCCGGAAAGGGATATACTGATCGCCGGAAGGTTTGTCAAGGGAAATCCGGAGAAACAGGGGAAGGCGGGTTATGACTTCTTTTTTGATGATTTCTCATGGACCGCCGCCCTCCTATCGCAAAGTTTTCCGCGTTTCCGGAGTTTCAGGTTCTTCCGAGACTGACCGTTTTGCGTCGAAACGCTTGAATTAAATCATGTTGACAGACGGAGGGTCATTTTCTAAAATGCGATCACAGCATCGAAATAATCAGGCAACCCAGGAGGCAGCCATGAATAGTTTTCAGAATGCCGTCAAGAACGCAGTCAGGGATCGGACGTCCGATATTTACATAACCGGTGGCCATCCGATGGTTACCCGAACCCATGGCGAAATTCTGTTTCATCATGGCCAAGTGTGGTCTCACCGGGAAGTGGATGAACTCGTTAAAATGCTCCTCACGCCAAAGCAGATGGAAATGCTGAGAGAACGGAATTCGGTCGATCAAGCCATCACATACAGCGATGTTCGTTTGCGTATCAATTTCTTTGTAACGACCCGGGGATTGAGTCTGGCCGTTCGCATCCTTCCGGGGCGTATCCCGACCATCGACATGCTGAATCTTCATCCTTCCCTCAATGACATCACCGGACTGACCTCCGGACTGGTCCTGACTTGCGGCAGCACCGGGGTCGGTAAGACCTCAACCATCGCCGCCCTCATCGACGGCATTAACCGGACCCGGGCCGTTCACATCATCACCTTGGAAAACCCGGTGGAATACAGGTTTCAATCAAACAAGGCCTTCATTCAGCAACGGGAGTTGGGCTCCCATATGCCCTCCTTTGCGCAGGGGTTGGTCGACGTCCTGCGGGAAAACCCCGATGTGATCGTCGTCGGCGAGCTTCGTGAACCGGAAACCATGCAATTGACCCTCAATGCGGCTCAATCCGGTCACCTGGTAATTTCCACGCTCCATGCATCCACGCCTGAGGAAGCCATCTACCGCCTCTGCAATGCCGTACCCTCGGATTCGCAGAACGAGCTCCGCTACCAGATTGCCTCAACCCTGAAGTGGCTCATCATCCAGCAATTGACTTATCTGGATCGGGTCAAGCTGCGGGTGCCGCTGCTGACGATAGTTCGCGGGAATGCGTCCGTGAAATCCCTTATCCGTGAAAACAAGCTGAACCAGATAAGCACTGCGATCCAAACGGGGAAAGGCGACGGCATGTTTACGGCGGAACGCTACATGAATGAATATCTGTTGTTGAAATCCAATTTTGAACAGCCCGGAGAGATCTTTCAGCCATCGCCGGAAACATCGCAAGAGATCCTCTACCGGTCGCCTCTTCTCGATCCGAGTCAGGACAATACCCTGCCGAGGAAAAGGGTTACCGGAGAGGAAGGGCAGCCTGTTACAGGTTCGGCGGAGTGTGCCGCGGGCGACGTGGATAAACCCCTAACAAGTGATCACGAGGATGTTTCCATCCAGGATTTGATTAAGCAACTGAATGGCAAGGGATAACCCGGCGTTCACATCCTCATGCCCTGCATCAATCGCTGATCGAAATTTTCCGGCAGTTTCCCCGCCGTCTTCAAGGTATGTACCGTGGGAAGACACGCGGCATTACCTAATTTCTGTTGCAGGAACCGGGCGAAGTCCCGATCCATGATCCTGAGGTGTTCGAGCAGCCATGTTTCGATCATAAAAGATATTTCCAGAATGAGCGCCCGGGACGCCCCTTCCATTCGCGCCCGGCCCCCATACCGGGAGACTTCACCCCGAAACTGTTCGTGCCAGCGGCTATGGCGCTGAAACCCCGGGTACCCGTTTTCAAACATCGCATATTCCTCGGCGGCGAAATGATAGATGACGTACGATTCGAGAAATGTGAGCGCCTGCTCGAAGACCGCTTTGTCCTGTTTTTTGATCATGGAGAAATCGATGATCTTGTTCCCGAGTTCAAGAAGGGCGCGATGGTCATCGTCAATGTCCGCCAAACCGGTACGCAGATCGTCGGTCAATTCAAAACGTCTCATCGGCTACCTCGCTTTCACAAACAAACCCGCTTCACTTGACCGAAGTCCGTGATGCCCTGTAAAATTTTCAAGACGCCATCCATTTGCAGCGTACGCATTCCATCCTTGAGGGCGACCTCTTTCAAATCTTCAACGTTCTCATTGTGCCGGATGGCCTTCTTGACGTTGGCCGTCGCCACCATGATTTCGTGCAATGCCACGCGGCCGTAATACCCGGTGCCGTTGCAGAAGTCGCATTCCGACCGCCTCCACAGGGTCAGATCGGGAGAGAATTCCGGCAGACCATGTTCCGCGGCCCATTTTATGCCGTAATAATTCAGAAGTTCATCGTACTCTTCCCGCTCGGGGTGATAGGTTGTTTTACATTTTTCGCACAGCTTGCGCACCAGTCGTTGAGCGACGATCCCCAGAATTGCATCGGCAAAATTATAGAAAGGAATCCCCATCTCGATAATGCGGATAATCGTCTCGGCAGCGCTGTTGGTGTGGAGCGTGCTGAATACCAGATGTCCGGTAAGCGACGAATCGAGGCTGATCTTGGCCGTTTCTGCATCACGCATCTCCCCGATCATGATCACATCGGGATCGGCCCGCAAAAAGGAACGGAGGGCTTCGCTAAACGTGTACCCGATTTTGGAATTGACCTGCACCTGTTTGAGTCCGGGCTGCCTGATCTCCACGGGGTCTTCGGCGGTCCAGATCGTGATCTCCGGCTTATTGATATGTCCCAGGGCCGAATGCAGCGTGGTCGTTTTGCCTGAACCGGTGGGACCTACGCACAAAACGATGCCCTGGGGCTTGGTAATCATGTCCAGGAAGGCGCTGAGATTATAGGGGGCGAGGTCAAGCTGTTCGATGGGGATCGGTTTCGATTGGTTGAGAAGGCGGAGGACGACGTTTTCGTTATCATCCGCTGTCGGCGTCACTTCCACGCGGAATTCCACTTTCTTTTCTTGAATCCGCAACATGAATTTGCCGCTCTGCGGTTTTCGCCGTTCGGAGATGTCCAGGTTCGACATGATCTTGATTCTCGATATAATCGCCCTCTTGGATGCCTCGGGAATGGCATGCGCCAAATGACAAACGCCATCGACGCGGAAGCGGATCTCGAACGGCCTTCCCGGCAGGCCGGGATCAAAATGGATATCCGATGCCCTCTTTGCGTAGGCATCGGTCAGCAGTTTATTGACGAGGGTTACGATCCGGGAATCGGATTCGGTGATCGCCTCGACAACCTCTTTTCCATGCGCATCATCATCTTCCGACATCTGATCGACGAGCTCGGCAATCTGCTCAGTAGATCCTTCCTGGTAGTACGCTTCCAGGGCTCCGGCAATCTGCTTGGGCGTGGCCACAACCAGTTTGACCTTGCGATTCAGGCGGGACTTCAAGACACTTTCGAGCGCGTGGCCGACGGGATCCGAAGCCGCCACGGTGAGTTGATCCCCTTGATCATCGATGGGAAGGATCTTCAATTCATAAGCCAACTCTCTCGATATGGCAGCCAATGCCTTTTGGTCCGGTTTTATTTTGCTTAAGTCAACAAAATCTCGTTTGAATTTCCGGGCCAAGGCCATCAGGAATTGAGCTTCCGTTATATAGCCCCCGTCGATAAGCAGGTCGCCGAGTATTTTCCTCTTATCGGCACCTTGATGGAGGAGAGCCTTCGTAATCTGCTCCTTGGTCACCAGTCCCGCTTCGATCAGAATCCCTCCGATTTCTCTGTACGAAATCCGGTCTGCGGGACGGACTTCCTTCATGGCCTGGTCAATGGTTTTGCCAGGTACGGGGGATGACGGCAGATCGGGCGAACCATTCCGGTTCTCGGTCGATTTGATCATGATATCTTTTACACCATCCGAAGCTAATATTTTGGCTGGATTATATGATGCAAAAGAGGGCTGATCAATGATGATTAAAGGCAAGTAAAATGAGGGGAAGAAACTATCCAAGGGTCCACAGCAGCTTCTTATTGTGATCGGCTCGTGCGCCGCCTTTAACGGGCTTTTTGCCCGATTTCCTTGACCGTGGCGTTGTTCAGGAGCTTCATGAACTGGGGGTTTGACGTAAGTGCGGAGGTGTCGCCCTCGCTGACGGCCTTCATGATCTCCGGATCTTCGAGGATCTTTTTAAAATCCGGGTCGTTCTGGAGCGACTGGATCAGGGCCATAATTTCGTTGTCGCCCATCATATTTTCCTGCAGCGCTTTCATTCCCCTGGGGGGCGCGGTAGCGGCTCCGGACGATTTTGCACGGATTGCACGGACTTTCGCTGCTTCCAGGTTGATGGTGCCGAGGCCATCCGATTTGATCGCATACACGCCGTTTGCCAGCGACAACACTTCGCCGGCGATTGCGCTGCCATCCGTCAGTTCGATCACCTGTATCCCGCCGGCAGAGGCGTTTTGAACGAAGGGGAAGAGAAGGAGGAACAAATAAAAATTCACTCGAATCAAACGCATGATCATCCGCGAAATAGAATAGGGTCGCTGCATGAGAACCCCCGCAAATATACTTGATAAGACATTGCCTCGTGTGTCGAACTACCCGGCGTCGACTTTCAGTACAACGCTCTCCGCCGCGTCGCCGGCGACGTCCACGGTCCGTAGGCTGTATCCGTTCGGGCCCGTTGCCCGGCCTTCGGGAAAGACGACGTCGAAATGAAACCGTTGCGCCGTGAACTGTGGCGTGTGTGGGACGCTTCCCACAATCTTGCCGTCGCGGAGGACCTCATAACGCTCGATCGGAACAGCCCCGGCATAGGCGGTGTCCCAGGTGACGCGGACGGCGACGCGGCCAAGTTTCGGCATCGAGCTGTCGGCCTCGACGCCGATGTTCCGGGGAGGCGTGAGTCCAATCGCCTTGCGCTGGAAGTAGTTGGCTCCATCCTTTCCCGCCGCCGTCACCCGCGCCTCGATGGCCGCCATTGTTCTCTCGTCCAGCGGCGCTTGGAGCTGGGCGGCGGCGAGATTCTGTTGCAGTTGGCACAACCGGGGATCATCATCGATA
>JAHFBU010000081.1 GCA_023249795.1 Syntrophaceae bacterium | reverse complement strand
GTCACGATCGGAGATTCAACCTTCTTCCATGCCGGCATCCCGGGGCTGATCAACGCGGTCTTCCAGGGGGCGCGTTTTATCCTCGTCATCCTCGACAACGCGACAACCGCCATGACCGGCCATCAGCCGACCCCCCAGATCGGCGTCCGGGCGGACGGAAGCGCCGGCAGGAGGATCTTCATCCCGGACCTTGTGCGGGCCTGCGGCGTCCGGTACCTCCGGGAGATCGACCCCTACGATGTCGGGGCCTTTGCCGCGGCGCTCAAGGAGGCGGATTGTTTCATCCAGTCGCCGGAGGGCGACATCGCCGTCCTCATCGCCGGACACCCCTGCATCGTCAGCCAGACAGCGCGTAAGGCGCAGACTGTATTTGCGATGAGCGTCGCGGACGACTGTATCGGCTGCAGGGTCTGCATCGAGACATTCGAATGCCCGGCCATTCTGTTTGACGAAGAGAATAAAAAGGCGAGGATCGATCAAAACCGATGCATCGGCTGCGGCGTCTGCGTGCACGCCTGCCCCGCGGGCGCCATCCGGGCGGAAGGGGATAAACCATGAAACAGCAGATCATCGTCAGCGGCATCGGCGGACAGGGAGTCCTTTTTGCGACAAAGATTCTCGCGGAGGCGGCCATAGAAACGGGGATGGAGGTCCTGACCTCGGAAACGCACGGGATGGCGATGCGCGGCGGGACGGTAATCTCTCACATCAAGGTCGGCCCCTTCACGAGCCCGCTTGTCCGGACGGGCCAGGCCGACATCGGCCTTTTCCTCCATGCCGGGAACCTTGAGGTCCACCGGGGAATTTTGAAACCGAACGGACTGATTTACATCAACCGGGAAAAGGACGGGGACGGAGAGGCGATTGATGCCACGAGGCTCGCCCGGGAGCATGGCGCGCCGGTCATCGCGAACCTGGTGCTCATGGGATTTGCCATCCATCGGGGGCAGCTCTTCTGCGACGCCGCGACGGTTGAGGTGGTCCTCAGGCGGATCTCGCCGACGGAACAGATTGAACAGAACCTGGCGGCTTTCCGCCTGGCAGGGTGTTGAAAAACGCAAAAAATAAGGAGGCGAAAGATGAGAAACAATGTTTTGTCGAAGACCGTTCTGCTGGTCCTTTGTCTGACCTTCGCGGCCGCGCTTGCTCCTGTGCCCGCAAAGGCGGCGCCCTTGACGCTCACCTATGCAAACTTCCCGCCGGCCTCGACCTTTCCTTGCGTCCAGATGGAGCGGTGGTCCAGGGAGGTTGAGAAACGTACGAACGGCCAGGTGAAGATCAACACCTTCCCCGGCGGGACGCTGCTTCCGGCCAAGAACATCTTCGACGGCGTCATAACCGGGACCGCCGACATCGGAAACTTCGCGATGAGCTACCAACCGGGCCGCTTCCCCGTTTCGGAGGCGGTGGATCTGCCGCTCGGTTTCCCGAGCGCCCGCGTGGCAAGTCTCATCCTCTATGACCTGATCGACAAGTACAAACCGATGGAGTTCGAAAAGGTGAAGATCCTGACCCTGTTCACCTGCCCGCCGGCGAATTTCATGACGAGCAAGCCCTTCAACACCTTGAATGACCTCAAGGGAATGGAGCTTGCCATCTCCGGGACCGGCGCCGAGGTGGTCAAAAACCTGGGCGGCATCCCCATTGCCATGCCTCAGTCCGAAAGGCCGGAGGCGATCCAGAAGGGAATCGTCAAGGGTGTCGTCTCGTCGCTCGAAGTCCTCAAAGACATGAACTACGCCGCATACTGCCCCTTTGCAACGGACACGAACCTCTTCGTTGTCTCGTTCGCCGTCGTGATGAACAAGGACAAGTGGAACGCGCTTCCCGCCGACGTGAAGAAGGTGATGGACGATCTGCGCATCGAGCAAGCCGATTGGACGGGAAAATACGTGGACGACCACGTCACCGAGGCACTGACCTGGGCAAAAGAGAAGTACAACCTTCAGGTGATCCATCTCCCCGCCGCCGACAACGCGGAGATCCGGAAACTCGTAAAGCCGATGATCGACAACTACGTGACCAAGGTGAGCGCGCAGGGACTTCCCGGCGCGCGGATCATCGCCGATATCGAAATGCTGGCGAAGAGATACGACAAGAAAGAAAGTGGTGTAGAGAAAAAGCCCGGCAAGAAGAGGAAATGATGAAAACCATCGAAAAGATCAACAATCTGCTGGGCCGCATCCTCCTGGTCCTGAGCGGTGCGGCCGTGATCACGCTCATGCTCTTGGCCACGGGCAACGTGGTGCTGCGGATCTTCCACGTCCCCTATCGGGGGACCTATGAGATCGTCTCTTTTCTCGGGGCGATCGGCGTTGCCTTCGCACTCGCCTCGACACAGCGGGGCCGGGGGCACATCGTCGTGGACATTATTTCTTCCCACTATCCCCAACCGGTGAAGCGGCTCGTCGATGCGCTCTCGGCCGGGATCAGCGCGCTCTTCTTCGGAATAGTCGCCTGGCAGGTGTTTGTCTGGGGGACGCGGGTCATGGCCGGGGGTGAGGTGTCGGAGACGCTCAAAATCGTTTATCACCCCTTTGTCTTCGGTGTGGCGGTCGGCTTCGGCGTCCTCTGCCTGACCTGCCTTCTGGACATCCCCCGGGCATTCCGGAAGGATGAGGAGGCGGCGCCATGAGCGGACCGCTTCTGGGCGTCGCCGGGATCGGCGTCATGTTCGCCGTTCTGTTTCTGCTGCGGATTCCGGCGGGGTTCACGATGGCGATCGTCGGCTTCTTCGGCCTTGCCTATGCCACCTCGTTTACGGCCGCACTCGGCATGATCGGTTCGGAGATGTGGAATATCTTCTCCGGCTACGGCCTCACGGTGATTCCGATGTTCATTCTGGTCGGGGAGTTCGTCCACTACGCAGGCTACAACGACAGTCTCTATCACGCGACGAACCGGTGGTTCGGCCATTACCGGGGGGGACAGGCGATCACGACGATCATGGCCTGCGCGGCCTTCTCCGCAATCAGCGGTTCGAACACGGCAACCGCGGCGACGATGAGCACCGTCGCCATCCCGGCGATGAAGAAATACAAATATCACCCGATCCTGAACGCCGGTTCCGTCGCCGCCGGATCGACGCTCGGCGTCCTGATTCCGCCCAGCATCGTGCTGGTGGTCTTCGGGATCTACACGGGGCAGTCGATCGGGAAACTCTTCTTCGGAAACGTCATCCCCAGCGTCATCGCAACCGCGCTGATCGCGGCGACGGTATGGGCGATCTGCCGCCGCCACCCCGATTGGGGACCGGCGGCGGAGAAGAGCTCCTGGAGGGAGCGTTTCCAGGCCCTTCCCGAGGCGCTCGATATCATCGTCCTGTTCGCGATCATCATGTATGCGCTCTTCACGGGCGTCGTTACGGCGACCGAGGCGGCGGCGGTGAGTTGCACACTGGGGCTCGCCATCTGCCTTGCCCGGCGGAAGCTTTCCATGCAGGGATTTTTAGCCGCCGTCGGGGACACGGTCCGGATCTCCTGCATGGTCTTCATGATCATTGCCGGGGCGGTGATTTTCGGACGGTTCCTGGCGATCACCCGCCTCCCCTTCGAGGCCGCCGCCTGGATCGGATCGCTGGCCCTGCCCAGGGACGTCCTCCTTGCGCTGATCCTGCTATGCTACATCATCGGCGGCTGCATCATGGATGCGCTAGCGTTTCTGTTGATCTCGTTGCCGATCTTCTATCCGCTGGTCATCGGCTTGGGCTACGACCCGATCTGGTTCGGCCAGGTGGTCACGATCGTTACGACGATGGGCTCGATCATGCCACCGATCGGCATCTGCTGCTATGTCGTCGCGGGGATGGCGAAGGAGATCCCGCTCGCCACCGTTTTCCGGGGGGCGCTCTACTACATCCCGGCCTACATCGTGACGCTCATCATCCTGATCCTGTTTCCGTATGCGACGGTTCTGATCCTGTCGAATCTCGTGCGATAGTGCCGACGATTTGCAGAAAGCGTTTCGCTATAACTGTTGGTTATCGAACGTTCGTCAGAGCTGACGGATTATGACTTGAAAGAGAGTTACGGTTGGGCTGGGTCGCCCAGCGCTTTTTTGATCGGCGCCAGTGATTGGTCAGCCGGATTTTTTACGCAGAATCATTTCCCTGTTTGCGTGACAGACTTCATGCTGGCGGGGTTCTAACGGATAATTTCTGCAGATTTCTGATCTTGCTTCATATACACCACAAGAATAGTCACCATTATTCTCATTTAAGAAAATACAATCTCCGTTTTCTTTAAATTTCAGAAAATATTCTTCAACTGCTTCGCCCTTTTGATTCGTAAACGCATCCGAGGACAATCCGGTCAGCTTTCCCAACTCATAAATTTCATTTTGAGATAATGCTACGAAGGGGTAATTTTTACAACATTCAGCACATTTTTTACATATCTCACTTGATATTATGTCCCCCATGACTCAATATATCCTGCACGTTTTTTATATGTTTCTTGAAAAAGCTTCTTCGGTCATAACGCCCATCCCCCACTGCACAAGGGGCCACCCGGATCTTCCCGCCTCCCGCATTGTATTCTTCAATTGACTGACTACGGTTCAGGAAAATAAGGAGAGACGCTGGATATTGCCTCCGCCCACGGGTTCATTATTCAGCCGCATACAGCTCCAGACTCCTGCCTGGATCTGTATACGGCAGCCCGAAGGGCAAGCAAGTTTGCGCTTTTGGGTGAAAAGATCCCCCCGGCAGGCGCCGGGGGGAGTATTTCCTTAAAGCTTACGAACATTCTCCGCCGCCGGACCCTTTTGGCCCTGGACAACATCAAAGCTAACCCGATCACCCTCAGCCAGAGATTTGAAACCTTCTCCCTGGATGGCGGAATGATGCACAAACAGATCCTTGCCACCGTCCTGCTCGATAAATCCAAACCCCTTTGAATCATTAAACCACTTCACTTTTCCTTCCGACATCTCCAATCCTCCTTCGTCTTGGGTTCCTTCCGGGAACCATTTAAAAATCACCGAACTATTCGGCTGACAATCCGTGTGCCCCCAAAATGCACTTTCTCATTTTGGACTCATATGCCCAAATTAGCGGAACAGGCGTTCAGGAGCCACTACTACACAAAAACCTGTCTCCTCAATAATTTCCCAATTTCTCTGGCGAAACGAAACCTGAGATTACACTTGGCGCATTCGTATATTTCTTTGGTGACATTAAATATAAAGACATCATCCGTCAATTTACACTTGGGACAAGTTGGTAAATATTTAATGAATTTGACCTCATCGAGACTAATGACCATCTCTGGCGGTTCTTCTTTTACAGCCTTGGTTGATAATTTGATCAATTTTTTACCTCCTGCGAAGCCTTTACACTCATTTTTCTAAATAAGATAGATATTTCAGTTCGGAAATAACGACTTTTTTAGAAGTGAGCCCAAGCGTGATGAACCACTTTTCTTATCCGGCGCGCGGAGGCATCTGGTTGCCCCGGCTGCGCGTCTTCTCTTTTGTTTGCTTTTCCGGGGTGCTGTGTTAATAAACCGAACCATTCTCTGCTCCGCGGGTATTGGAGGAAAGAGATCTCCACGGGATCGGAAATGATAAGAGTGGCGTTGTCGGCTTCGGGGGCTGTCATGACATGCTGGACGCGGAAAAGCAAAATTCTGATCACCTGTCCCAAGGGGATTTCCCCCTGGCTTGCCGGAGAGATCCGCGCCCTCGGTTTTCCGGTTCTTGTGGAGGCAGAGGCGGCCGTCGAGACCGAAGGAACGCTCGCCGACACGATGCCCCTGAACCTCCACCTCCGGACCGGCCACCGGGTCCTCTACGCCGTTGCGGATTTCCAGGCTGAGAATCCGCAGGATCTCTACGGCGGCCTGCGCGACATTCCGTGGGAGGAGATTCTCTTTGAGCGCGGCGAGCACGCCTACCTCTCGATCACGTCAACGGCGGACACCCCGTCGATCAATGACACCCGGTTCGTCAACCAAAAAGCGAAGGACGCGATCGTCGACCGCATGCAGGAGAGATGCGGCCTGCGGCCCGACTCGGGACCCGACCGGAATCGGGCGGTGGTCCATGTTTTCTGGCGGGAAAGCGCGGTTTCCATCTACCTCGACACCTCCGGCGAGCCCCTCTCCCGTCGGAGCTACCGGAAGATCCCGCTTTCCGCGCCGATGCAGGAGACGCTTGCCGCCGCCGTGATTCTGGCTACCGGCTGGAACGGACGGAGCGGCTTCGTCAATCCGATGTGCGGAAGCGGAACGCTCGCGATCGAAGCGGCGCTTTTTGCCCAGGGCCGTGCGCCGGGCCTTCTCCGAAGCAACTACGGCTTGATGCATTTGCGGGGCTTCGACCCGGCCGCCTGGCGGGCAGCCCGGGCGCAGGCGCACGAGGCGCAAAGGGAGACGGCCGCCAGGATCATCGCCACGGACATCGACCCCAGGGCGGTGGCCGCGGCCAGGCAAAACGCGCGGACGGCCGGCGTGGAGGAACGGATCGAGTTTGCGGTCTGCCCCTTTCAGGAGACGCCGGTTCCGGAGCGCGGCGGAGTGGTCATCCTGAATCCCCCCTACGGTGAACGGACCGGCGATATCTCGACCCTGACCGGTCTCTACCGGGAGATCGGCGATTTCTTCAAAAAACGGTGCGGCGGCTATCGCGGCTATATCTTCACCGGAAATACGGCACTGGGAAAGCAGGTCGGCCTCCGGACGAAAAGGCGGATCCCCTTTTACAACGGCGAACTCGAATGCCGACTTCTGGAATACGAACTCTACGAGGGGTCCCGCCGGACGGAGCAAGAACACGGTGGGGGAAGGCGACCGCCGGACGGGGGGCATGGCGAATGATCACGGAAGAGATCAAACAGACAATCCGCGGGGTCGTGGGACCGGGCCACGTCCTGGATTCCGATCTGGACCGTTTCGGCTATTCCTACGACTCCTCATCCCTCCCGCTTCTGCCGGCGAACAAGCCCGATCTGGTGGTGCGACCCCTGACGACTCAGGAGGTATCGCGGGTCATGGCGGTCGCCTGCGAGCATGAAATCCCGGTCACGCCGAGGGGCGCCGCAAGCGGCCGCACCGGCGGCAGCATCCCGCTCAAAGGGGGAATCTCCCTCTGCCTGGACCGCATGACGCGGATCGTGGAACTCGACGAACGGAACATGATGGTGACGGCGGAGGCCTGAGTGCGCACGATCGACCTCTACAACCGTTGCGCGGAAAGAGGGCTCTTCTATCCGCCCGACCCGGCGAGCTGGAACTTCTCCACGATCGGCGGCAACGTGGCGGAAAACGCTGGCGGGATGCGGGCCGTCAAGTATGGGGTAACGAAGAACTACGTCATGGGGCTGGAGGTGGTTCTGGCCGACGGCGCCATCCTCCGGACCGGCGGCAAGGCGATCAAGAACGTCACCGGCTA
>JAHFBU010000080.1 GCA_023249795.1 Syntrophaceae bacterium | reverse complement strand
CTCCTATTTCAATCCTGCTGAGCAGCACGGTGCAAAGAAACGTTTCACCATGCAGCCGCTGATGCGTCCACTCGAAAAAGTGATGCCCCTCACGCATGGTCGTCTCAAGCATCTCCAAGGATTTATCGGCGGACGGCCGCCCGTCCGATTGCATCTCTGGAGAAACATCCGCCGGACGAAAAGAGATAAACTCTGCTTGGTCTTTTACGCCAAACATCCTCAACGTTGCCGAATTGCAGGATGCGAAATTCCATCCAGGGGGAGACATGGTCATCAGGGCGTCACGGCTCTCTTCAAAGAGAATTCGGTACTTCTCCTCGCTGTTGTGCAACATTTGATTAACACGTCTCAGATCGGCGACTTTCTTTTCCAGCTTTCGGGTCACCCGCTCATTGTGCATGGAAAGATAGCCCGTTTGATCCGACGAAGGATCTTTCACAACTGTCTCGGGCCTGTGTCGCGGAAGTTCCAGCACCTCTTTGATGATTTTCAGAAATTTCTCCGGTTCCTGGGGTTTGATGACGAACCGGTCTGCGCCCAAGTTCAAGGCGAACTCTTCATCCTTTTTTTCCTTATAGGTCGCGGTGTAGAAGACGAAGGGGATTTCCCTCCATTCCGGGTTGGTTTTACATCCACGGCAGAACTGAAACCCGTCCATGACAGGCATCAGGATATCTGAAACGATGAGGGCAAATGTTCCTTCCTGCAAATGTTTCAGGGCCTCCTTGCCGTTACGGGCAGAGACAACCCCGTAGCCTGCGCCCTCAAGCATGGCCTCCAGAAGGTAGATATTCTCGGCTATATCGTCGACGATTAGAACATTCATCATGTTCTCCTCCTCGCTCGGGTCGGGAAGTTCAAAAATATTTCCCGACCTCAGTCAGAAAGGTTTCCGGGTTGATCGGTTTTTCAATGTAGCCGTTGCATCCCGCCGCCAGGGCCTTTTCCCGGTCCCCGGCCATAGCGAAGGAGGTGACGGCGATGATCGGGATCTTCCCGTCGGCTTCCGAAGCCCGGATCCTCCGGGTGACCTCCAGGCCATCCATGTCCGGGAGCTGGATATCCATCAGGATGAGATCGGGTCTTTCGCCAAGAGCCATGGCGATGCCCTCGGCACCGCTTTGGCCTATGACGACGGAAAAGCCGTTCTTCTCCAGCATGTACTGCATGAGATATCGGTTTTGCTCGTTGTCTTCGACGACCAGGATCTTCTTCATTCTTGTTCCTCCCGATATTTCCACGGCAGGGAAAGGGTGAATTCGCTTCCCCGGCCGGGTTCGCTTTCCGCCGTGATCTCTCCACTCAGAAGCGCCGCGAGCCGACGCGAGAGGTACAGCCCGAGCCCCGTTCCCTCGACGATCGGCGCACCCTGGATGTGGATCCGGCTGAACGCCTCGAAAAGCCTCTCCATGTCCTCCCTGTACATTCCGATCCCCGTGTCACGAACCCTGATTTCTACCCCTGCTGACTTCTGCGCAAGTAAGATGGAAATAGTACCCGTTTCCGTGAACTTGACGGCGTTTCCAACCAGATTGACCAGGATCTGCTTGACCCGTCGACGGTCGCTCGTAACCTGTACGGTTCCCTCCGACTGCATTGAGAGTTCCAGACCCCTGCCCAAGGCGGCGACAGCAAAGGATTCTTTGACCTCCAGGGTCAGATCGGAAAGATCGAAGGCCTCAATGTTCAGATCCGTCTTCCCCGCTTCTATCTTGCTCACATCGATAACGTCGTTGATCAATTCCAACAGGTGATTGGCGCTGTTCTTAACCATGCCGAGCTGCTTTCTCTGGATAGCGGAAATCTCCCCCGACATCCCCATCAGGATGATCCCCGTGAAGCCGATGATCGAGTTCAGGGGCGTCCGGAGCTCATGGCTCATCGAGGCGATGAACATAGACTTGAGTCGATCCAACTCCTGGAGGCGGATATTGACCTCCCGCAACTCCACCGCCGCTTTCTTTTGGTTTGTATAGTCGATGAGGGTCGACCGGCTCATGATGTAATGTCCCGCCTCGTCCCGGACAGCCGTTCCGCTGACCAGAACGGGAAGGATCGTTCCATCTCTGCGAATCATGTCGAATTCGAGATTGTGTATGTACCCCCGTTCCATGAACACAGGAAAGTTAACTCCGAAAACCTCAAGGCTCTTCGGAGTAAGCCAATCGGCGAATTTCATTTTGCCAACCACTTCCTCACGCCTGTACCCCACCCAGTTCAGTTCCGTGTCGTTGATATGCACGATGATGCCATCCGCGTCGAGGGAATGGTAACCGCAGGGCGCTCCGTTGTACAGATCCTTCAATTGGCTATTGGCCTTTGCCAGCTCCGCGGTCCTTTCGACGACCCTGCGTTCCAGGGAATGGCGCTCCGCCTCGAGCTCCTGTTCCGCTTCCTTTCGCTCGGTAATATCCGTGAACATGGCGAAAGAACCTTGGAACCGGTCGTTGTCATCCAGGATCGGGCTGGCCGATTCAATGGTCCACAACTCCTCTCCGTTCTTGCGCCGAAAGCGTCTTTCGAAAATCTCAGACATTCCCTGATGCCGCTTCTTCATTTTGTCTCTGTGGTTCTGGACGTCTTCCGGAAATACCATGTCGAGAATGGAACGACCTAAAAGTTCCATTTCAGTGAAACCGGTCATTTCCTGCATGCGCTTATTGACGAAACTGATGCGATTATCGGCGTCCGTCATCGCAATTCCTTCACTGGCCGTGTCAATGATGCGGCGGTACCGGGCCTCGCTTTCCTGTAGCTTCGCCTCGGAGTGTATGCGTCTTACTGCCGAGTCATCGAGCAGACGGCGGACAGAGGCTATCTCTGCAATATCCGGCAGGGACGCCCCTGGTGAGGGCGTTTCCGCTAGTGATGCGATGGCTTTCCCCAAGCGGCGGCTAATCAGTATCCCCCCCAACAGGCTGACCAGGGTAATGGCAAGGATTGCGACTACCAGGGCGACAACAGTCACGATCACATCCAAGCTATAGATGTCACGCGGCCTCTCAAGAGCCACAGACCACTTGGCCACGGAGGATTTTATGATAATGGACCTATAGGTATCAGCGTTCTTCGCGAAGAGTGGGCTTGCAGGGGCACGGCGGGCTATTGCTTCTCCTTTGCCGTCCAGGATGGCCATCGCCCAGCGGGGAGGCAGGTCCACCTGATCAATGTATTTCTGGAACTGCCGGGTTTCAAAAATGGTTAGCAGGAGAAAGGTGGGTTTTCCCTGGCGTTGAGCCGGCACGGCAATGGCGACAAGTGGTTCCCTGGCGATCGGACCAAAGAAGATGTCACCGACGGCCGGTTCACCCGTTTCCAGTGCGGCCGGTGCGGCCGCATAGCCTTTGGGGCGCGGCAACATGGGCAGCTCGGAGCCGAAAGGGGCTCGGGTGTTGAAAAGCATGTGCATCGCTGGATCAGCAAGGATGACATGGCTTCTAAACCCCTGGTAAAAACCTTGTGCCTCGGTGTAAAGTTCCTTCCAGCGCGAGGGATCATCCACCAGACCGGATTCGCTTAACATGTGCAGAGCGCTGATGCGTGCCTGCAGATGCTGATCGATCGTTGTCGCTACACTTTTTGCGAGACTCTGGGCCTGGCCATCGCGCTCAGCCTGTTTGCTAATGACGCTGGAGATGGAAAGAAAAATTGCCAGCAGGATCAATGGCCCAACACATAGCAAGATTAGACGTGTGAGTAATTTATTCAGAGACATGCGAGCCTCTCGCCTGGATGCCCGTGGCTGGGATGAGGAAATCAGGATAAGAAGATCGTTCGGGCGTTTCCATGATCATAATCCTCTCGCTGGTTGACTTCGGAGGACGACATGGTTTGTGAGAACATTTACACTTTTGACGCAAATAATTCTGTCAGACCGATGATATCACAAAGAATTTAAAATACAATATATTTTAAAAACATGGATAGCCTGGCACATTAATACTGTTTACCGCTTGACAGGAAGTACGTATCAACCGGATGAACTTCTAAAATGCTCAGACGGACTTCCGAATCATGTCCCCGTCCTCGTTAACTAAACGGATTGCCGCATTTTTTCGAGCGCGGTTTCAATCGCAGCGATGAATTCCCGCGCCGATTGGATCTGTCCGTCAGCTTCCTGAACGGATACGAGATAGAAATCACCATAATCGGCTTGTTCGCGATAGAGCTTGGCCCTTTCGAGCCACTTGCTTGTTTCTTTGGGGACAATGCCGGTTTTGACGAAATTTTGATTGAAGAGGGAGATTACGCCGGTATGCTTCGAGCTGTCCAATTGCCGTGTTGCCAAGAGCGCCCTTGAAGCCGTGAATATGGCCTAATAGGACCGGCTGACGGAATCCTTGTAATGACCTTTTTCAGTGAACAATATTGTCTCCGAGCCGACGCCTTACCGCATCCCCGAACTGTGTCAAAGCGCGCCTTTCCATGTTACTCAAAAGCGCCAGCCCGCTTGCCATTTCAATCTCCCCTGTATGCCGTTTCATACCGTAACTCTATAGAGACGATCGTAGAAGAAAGCGTCCCCCGATGTCAATCATACTGTCGTTTTCCGGGGACATGATGCGATCCCTTCGGGCTTCCGCATCACGTCCCGTCATCCCGTTACGTCACGATCTTGAGCGAAAGCTCCATAAGCTGCTCGACGCTGACCCCCGACGGCGCCTCCGTCAGCAGGCAGGTGCCTTTCTGGGTCTTCGGGAAGGCGATCACATCCCGGATTGACTCCGCCCCCGTCATCAGCATGATCAGCCGGTCGAGGCCGAACGCGATTCCGCCGTGCGGCGGCGTGCCGTATTCCAGGGCATCGAGGAGGAAGCCGAACTTGTTTCTGGCCTCTTCTTCGCTTAAGCCCAGCATCTTGAAAATCAGCGCCTGCACCTCTTTCCGGTGGATCCGAATGCTGCCCCCCCCGATCTCCGAGCCGTTGAGCACCAGGTCGTATGCCCGCGCATGGACCTTGCCCGGATCGGTCTCCATGAGGGGAACCTCTTCCAGGACCGGCGACGTAAAGGGGTGGTGCGTAGAGACAAACCGCTTCTCCGTGTCGCTGTACTCGAAGAGCGGGAAATCGGTCACCCAGGTGAAGGCCAGCGCCTTCGGATCGATCAGCCCCAACTTCTTTGCAAGGTGGACGCGGAGATTTCCCAGGGCATCGTTGACCACTTTGGGGGAATCGGCCGCAAAAAGAATCACCGATCCATCGACGGCCTCCATCCTCCGCTGAATCGCGGCGACCTCTGCCGGCGACAAAAACTTGAAGATCGGCGAGACCCAACCGTCGGGATTGACCCGGGCCCAGGCAAGCCCCCCCATCCCGTACTGGGCGACGAAATCCTTCAGTTCGTCCAGATCCTTGCGCGAAAGGCCTTTCCCATCGTCAATTTTGATCGCCCGGATCACGCCGCCGCCACAGGCGATCTCGGAGAAGAGCTTGAAGCCCGATTCTTTCAGGATGTCCGTCAGGTCCCGGATCTCCAGACCGAACCTGAGGTCGGGGTTGTCCTTCCCGAAGCGGCCGATCGCGTCGCGATAGGCGATGCGGGGGAAGGGAAGGGGAAGCTCCCGGCCGAGGCAGCTCCGAAAGAGATGCGCGATCATCCCCTCCATGATCCGGATGATGTCCTCCTCGGTGATGAAGGACATCTCCACGTCGATCTGCGTGAATTCCGGCTGGCGGTCGGCCCGGAGATCCTCGTCGCGGAAACATTTTACGATCTGGAAATAGCGGTCGAATCCGGAGACCATCAGCAGTTGCTTGAAGAGCTGCGGGGATTGGGGAAGCGCATAGAATGTCCCCGGGTTGAGCCGGCTGGGCACGAGGAAGTCCCGCGCACCTTCGGGCGTGCTCTTCGTCAGGAACGGGGTCTCGACCTCGATGAACCCCTCGCGCTGGAAATAGTCGCGTGCCGCCGCGGCAACACGGCTGCGCAGAATCAGCTTCTGTTGGATTTCGGGACGCCGAAGATCGAGGTAGCGGTACTTGAGGCGCACGTTCTCGGAAATCTCCGTCGTTCCATCCAGGACAAACGGAGGAGTCTTCGCCTCGTTGAGGATCTCCAGGTCGGAGGCGACGACCTCGATCTCGCCGGTGCTGATATCGGGATTCGCCATCCCTTCCGGACGGCGCCGAACCCGTCCGTGGACGGCCAGAACGAATTCACTCCTGATCCGTCCGGCCTCGCTGTGGCAGGCGGCACCCGCATCCGGGTTGAACACGACCTGAACGATCCCGTTGCGGTCGCGCAGATCGATGAAGACGACCCCGCCGTGATCCCGCCACCGATGGGCCCACCCCATCAGCACCACTTCCTCCCCATCGTGCGCGGCGTTGAGATCGCCGCAGTAATGGGTTCTCTTTCGTTTGGTCATAAAGTCGGACACAGTACTTACCTCTCTGTTGAATATTCTTCCGGGGAGACGTTCCGATCCCTTCGGGATGGGGACACCTTGCTGCAAGGTGTCCCCACATCTCCCCGATGCCTCACTGATGCAATATTCTTCGGGGGAGATGATGCGATCCTTTCAGGCTTCCGCATTACGTCCCCGATATTTCTATCATGATGATTTCTTCGAGACGATCCAGATCGATCTCCTGCTGGCTGCTCGTATTCATGGTCCGCAGAACGCCCTTGTTCTCTGCGATCTCCCTCTCTCCGATGATCAGCGTATAGCGGCTCTTCAACTTATCCGCCCGCTTCATCTGGCTCTTGAGGCTCCGGCCGGCATGGTCCATCTCCGCACGGAGACCCTTCATCCGCAGACGGTTGCACACCAGGAAGGCCTTTTCCAGGGCCGCCTCTCCCAGGGCTGCGATGAAAAGCACGGGGCCTGGAGCGACATCCGCATCCGCCTCCGGAGCCAGCGATGCGAGCCTCTCAAAACCGATCGCAAAGCCGATACCGGAGATATCCGGCCCGCCGAGATCCCGGACGAGGTGGTCGTAACGTCCGCCGCCGACGATGGCGTTCTGGGCGCCCAGGTGTTCGGAGGTCACTTCAAAGGTGGTCCGGGTGTAGTAATCGAGCCCCCGCACCATTTTTGCATTCAGATGAAAAGGCTGACCGAAAAGGCGCAGACTTGCCTGGACCTTCTCGAAGTGTTCCCGGCATCCCACGCAGAGAAAATCGGGAAGAAGCGGCGCCTCTGAGATGATCGCGGCACAGCTTTCCACCTTGCAGTCGAAGACGCGGAGGGGATTCGTTCCGAGCCGCCGCCGGCAGTCTCCGCAGAGCGCTTCCTCCCGGCCGCGGAAAAACGATACGATCGCCTCGCGGAAGGCGGGCCGGCATTCGGAACAGCCGAGGGAGTTGATCTCCAGGTTCATGTTCGGCAATCCGAGTTTGCCGAAAAAGTGGATCAGCATCAGGATCAGTTCCGCATCCGTCAGCGGATCGTCCGGACCG
>JAHFBU010000079.1:2894-7441 GCA_023249795.1 Syntrophaceae bacterium | reverse complement strand
ACGAAATGATAACCCGTCGCCGGAACCCCCGTGACAGCAGTTCCGCTGGCGCCATGGTTGACGGTCTGTGGGGTCGTCCCGGTGATCGATCCGTTCGCTCCGGCCGTGTAGGTCAGGGTGTAGGTGTTGATGGCGTAACTCGCCGTCACTGAGATATTGGCGGTCACGTTCGTGTCCGTTCGCGGATTCGCAGTCGATCCGTCGCTCCAGTTCACAAAGTGATAACCCGTGGCCGCAACCGCCGTGACCGCAGTGCCGTTGGCGCCGTGGTTGACGCTCTGGGGTGTCGTTCCGGTAATCGATCCGTTCGCGCCGGCCGTGTAGGTCAGGGTATAGGTGTTGACAGTGAAGGTGGCGGAGATGGTATGGTTGGCCGTCACGTTTGTGAAGGTATAGCCGGACACTGCTGCCACGGAAATCCCGTCCATCAGGACGTCGGCAACGTGGTAATTCGCATTCGGCGTGATCGTGAAGGTTGCGTTAGAACCGGAGTCAATCGTCACCGTCGGGCTTATGGTGCCGTTGGCCCCCGCTGATGCCGTTATCGTATAGGCCATGCTGATCTTGCGGACGGTCTCATTACCTGCATCAGAAACATACAGCTTCGTCCCATCCGTCGTTATGCCTAAAGGATAGTAAAACCTTGCAGCCGATCCCGTCCCATTGGCGGACCCGGCACTACCCGCGGTCCCCGCCAGGGTCGTCACCGCGCCGGTGGCTATCACAATCTTGCGGATGGTGAAAGCATTGGTATCGGCAACATACAGATTCGTCCCATCCGTCGTTATGCCTTGAGGAAAATAAAAGCCCGCAGCCAAACCCGTCCCGTCGTGAGACCCGCCAATGCCCACCGACCCCGCCAGGGTCGTCACCGCTCCGGTGGCAATCACGACCTTGCGGATAGTGTGATTATCGCTATCGGCAACATACAGATTTGTCCCATCCGTCGTTATGCCTATCGGATGATTAAATCTCGCCGCCGAACCCGTCCCGTCGTCAGACCAGTTACTGCCCGCCAACCCCGCCAGGGTCGTTACCGCCCTAGTGGCAATCTCAACCTTGCGGATAGTGTGATTATCGCTATCGGCAACATACAGATTCGTCCCATCCGTCGTTATACCTTGAGGATAATTAAATATTGCCGCCAATCCCATCCCATCAGCAGAACCTGAATTGCCTGCCGACCCCGCCAGGGTCGTCACCGCCCCGCTAAGAATCACAATCTTGCGGATGATGGAATTAAAGGTATCGGAAACATAAAGATACGTCCCGTCCGTCGTTATACCCATAGGATAATTAAATCTCGCTGCCGATCCCGCCCCGTCGGCAGATCCTGAACTGCCCGACAACCCCGCCAGGGTCGTGACCTCCCCCGTGGCAATCACAATCTTGCGGATAGTATGACCATATTCATCGGCAACATACAGATTTGTCCCGTCCGACGTTATGCCGATAGGACGAGAAAAACTTGCCGCCGATCCCGTCCCGTCAACAGACCCGTAACTGCCCGCCGACCCCGCCAGGGTTGTCACGTAGGCGGTGGCATTGGTCAGGTTCAGATCCCGGCCCTGAACAGCGCCTCCGATAAGTGAACTTATCTTGCGGATAGTTGAATTAGCCGTATCGCAAACATACAAATTCGCGCCATCCGATGTTATGCCGGAAGGAAGATAGAATCTCGCCGCCGACCCTGTCCCATCGGTAAACCCGGACAAGTCCGCCGAGCCTGCCAGGGTCGTCACCATCCCGGTGGCAATCACAACCTTGCGGATGGTGTAATTAACGAAATTAGCAACATACAGATTCGTCCCGTCCGTCGTTATTCCATAAGGACTAGCAAATCTCGCCGCGGAGCCCGTCCCATCGGCAGATCCGGGACTACCCGCCGACCCCGCCAGGGTCGTCACCACACCGGTGGCAATCACAACCTTGCGGATGGTTTGATTATTGGTGTCGGCAACATACAGATTCGTCCCGTCCATCGTGATGCCATAAGGACTGGTAAATCTCGCAGCGGAGCCCATCCCATCGGCAGACCCGGAACTGCCTGCCGACCCCGCCAGGGTCGTCACCGTCCCGGTGGCGATCACTACCTTGCGGATGGTGTTATTACTCATATCGGCAACATACAAATTCGTCCCGTCCGTTGTGATGCCGATAGGGAAATCAAATCTTGCTGCGGAGCCCGTCCCATCGGCAGATCCTTTATTTTGAGCGGACCCTGCCAGGGTCGTCACCACCCCGGTGGCAATCACAACCTTGCGGATGGTTTGATTACCTATTTCCGAAATATATAAATTCGTCCCGTCCGTAGTTATGCCCAACGGAGAACCAAATCTCGCCGCGGATCCCGTCCCGTCGGCGGAGCCGTCACTGTCCGCCGATCCCGCCAGGGTCGTTACCTCGGAGGTAACATTGGTCAGGTTCAGATCCCGGCCCTGAACGGCGCCTCCCATGAGGGTAAGGGCATAGCTTCGATGCGCAGGTATGAACAAAAACAGTATGGCCATCGATATGGAAATCAATGCTATGGGTCGTACGCATTTCATTTGGCTAACTCCTTATTTGAAGTTACTTTCACCGTTCTTAACAGCGCTCTATGTTATCCGGCCTGTCCCTCGTCGGTCATAAAAAAACCCCGCTGTCTTGTGAGACGCGGGGGTTTTGATCAATGCCACCATACATTACCTCACCGGATTACATGGTAGTTTGATGAATCTGTTAAATAAATTGTGGGGTTATCTCCCATAATATTTCAGATATGTCAATGGATTTAATCTTGAATTTGTCCTGTGATCGATCCCGTCACCAGATAAGAGACGAGCCTCGCCAGGAATTGCCTCCCATATTAGTTCCCCTATTTCAGATCAAGCTTCTTTTTTAACATTTCGGCAAAAGCGCCGTCCTCGCGCCAGGCATGGCAGGTGTTGACGAGAAAATGATACAGCATCTTTGCCTGATGGGGATCGATAACCGAGGGTTTGCGTGTGCGGTGCGTAGCGGCACCCTGAAAGACGGCCTGCGACATGGCCTGAAGCAGCGCCACCAGGTGCGTGCAGCCCTTTTTGCCGCCGGCGATACTTTTGATCTTTGACGTAAAACCTCTGGTCACGGTCAGCCCTTTGATGGGGGCGAGACAGTCGGTCGTTTCCCGGCATACTTCGCGGGGAACGGATATCAGATGAACGTCAACATCCTCGATCAATAGATCGGGACAATGAACCAGCAGCCGCATCTCCATGTGATGGACGACGCCGCGGGGAAAGGTTTCACCGCTTATCCCGTGGGTATCATGGAAACGATCATCCCTGAGGGTCCCCTCCACGACGATTCTTTCCTCGTCATAGCTGTATGTCGTTATCTCTATGCTCCGCGAGGATAACTTTTCCCCTTTTGGTTTCCGGTCGAATGGCATCGTATTTTGATTCTCCTCATCGTCTTGGGTTTCCTGGTTTTACATGGGAGCTACTTCTTGCTCAAACCCGCGGCAATCTGTTTGGCCCTGCTATAATCTGCTGAAGGTGTGCGCGGATTCCTCGTAGCCGGCATTTTTGCGGCCATTTCGTTCATCTGTTTCACCCTTTCCTCGCTTGGCGGGTGCGTGCTCATGGCGTCTGAGAGACGCAGAGAAGGATGAGGAACGATTGCCCCGATTTCGCCCTTGTTTTATGAGCGGCTTTCAACGAATTCATAGATGGCCGGGTGCGTGCAGACTTCGTAGTATTTTCTGGAGGTCGGACCGATCACATCCATGGAATCCGGCGTGACCCTGAGAATGGCGGCTTCCCGAATCACCAGCCGCTGATAATGTCCGCGCGATGTCGGTACCTTTCCGGTATAAAGCGTGGCCTTTTCGTTATCTCCCATCGGATACATGATGCGCTTCAGGCTGATTTCCCTGGAGAGCTTGGCAAACCCCTCCTGTTCAAGCTCGATCCCGTTGACATTGTACCGCGGAGAGAGATCATCCACCGTGGCCTCGATCTCTTCATCCCGGACATTCTGAAATACGGACAGATTGAATATGCGATCTCCATTCTGGAAGCGGCTGCGCAACTTCTTGTCGCAGCCCGACAGTCGATCCGCAAGGTTGATGGCCTGGGAGATCATGATCCGCGAATCCCCGTCGAACAGAAATGCGGGAGGACTCGGCTTGTAACAGATGCCGATTCCCGTTTCAAGAACCGGCAGGTAATGCTGCCTGTTCTTCTCATTATACCGCTGCACGATGCGGGTTATATTGACGGCCAGGCCGCATGCCCGGGCCACGCTGTACCAGTCCTGTGCGGTGTCCTCGTTCTCGAAAATGGACAGAATGATTGCATCTCCTTCGATGAACACCTTGGATGCATTATAGTCACAAATGATTTCAGAGATCGGATCAAAAAAATTGAGACTGAAATAGGATGCCGGGTTGAGTCCCCTGAGCCTCAGCGTGTGAGTGATATCCATCGAGCCGCGAATGTCCGCTTTGAGAATGACGTGGCTGATGATGGGTTTTTCTTCCTCGACCCGTTCCCCCGAAAGCGGATACTCGTATAACAACC
>JAHFBU010000079.1:0-2884 GCA_023249795.1 Syntrophaceae bacterium | reverse complement strand
CCGATTATTTTTCGACAGCAACAGGATCTTTTCATCCGTGACCAGATTGATGGCTTCCATCGCATTCTTGAGCAACCGGCTATTTTCCCGGTCTCTGTAATAGCGGAGGAAGTCCTTGAGAAAGTTCAGCAGATGCTCCTTCCTGGCGCGGGTGGAACAACCCTTGATCCGGCGAATCGCTTCCTGAAGCGGCGAAAAATCGATTTTAGGTTTCCGACGCCTCAGTTCACCGGCTATGGATTTTCTCGATTTGCGCTTGACCAGATATTCCCGGACCTGCGCCGGACGCAGAGGGGGGCAGTATCCGCGGTAAACGGGCTTCATTTCGTAAGCCGTCGTGATCAGGTTTAACAGACCGGCTTTTTTGAATCTTCTGTAAAACAGATCCAGCAGTTTCTCCTGGATATTCATCCTCGATTTCAATTCAGGAAGAACAGGTTTCGACCTATTTGCTCTCTTGGCTTCTTCATATATTTCCCGGGTATGAAAGCAATTGAACATCGAGTCGATATTGTCGATTCCCATTAACCAGGGATCCAATGCATTGCCGTCGGGGGATGCATTGTCCGCTCCCCCCTCCTCCTGGTTTTCAAGTTCCTTGTCGCCGATCTCCTCACGCCCCAAATCTGTTTTGCCCAACAGGTCATCGATGATCGATTTTATGCCGTTAAAATTACCGGGTTCATCGGATCGCCGACCGAAGAGCACATACGCTTCAATGAGAAGGTAATCGTCGGTGACGTCATCGATATGGAGTGTCGGATTCACGAAAAAGTGGTCAGGGAGGATGGACTCGGCAGGAAAATTAGACGCCCGCACACCTTTGAGGTGTGTGGCATGAATGTCGGCAAATGCTTGGAACAGCTCTTCTCCCGACCGTCTGACAATCCGTCTTTGATCTCTCTTGATCTCACTGAGTTTCTCCCTCATTCTCTGCCATTCGTTCTGGTCGAAATCCCGGCAGAATTCGAAGGTTCTGATAAGGTCTTCAAATCTCGCCAGCAGTTTGCGGTAACCGCTGTGGATTTCATCGAGAGACAATTTCGCAAGGGCGACCTGTCCCAGGAAATCGATTTGAACTTCAGCCTCGGATTTGGCTTTGATTATTCCTTCCAGCAGGACATCCGTGCAGACACGATATAAATCAATCTTCGTCTCTTCACGACGTTGTTGTTTTCCCTCTTCCAAAAAGATTCTGGAGTGGCTATGCTTAATTAATAGATCGGAAACCATGTTTTTGACAACGTTGCGGACCTGCGGGCTGACGTGGGCATCCACATGGATTCCGTCAACCCCGATAACAAGCCTGTCCAAGGATAAATTGACCAGATAAGGTTTCAGGGAAAGCTGTTTGAGGCTGGGCGGTTTTGAAAATAAACTGAAGAAGCCTGTCATGGCATAAATGCCGCAGTTATAAAGATGATTCCAAGTCCCCAAACGAACAGTGCCGATATAGACTTGCTCTGGCGTGGCTGACGATAGGGAAAGGCGTCATCTATGTCAAGGAGATTCTTGCAGGCGATTCCCTCCTCAATTGAGGCCCATTGACCTTTCCCCCTGAAACTGGTCCATTTTCAAATGGAGTCCTTCCTGATAATAGAAATCGACCTAAGGGAGGACGGAGGGATGAGAGGGAAGAGATTTTCACCAGAGCAGATCATCAGGATTATCAAAGAATCGGAGTTGGGCATCAAGAACATGGATATTTGCCGTAAATACGGGATATCCGAACAGACGTTTTATAACTGGAAGAACAAGTACGGCGGCATGGGAATCAATGACGCCATGAAGCTCAAGTTCTTGGAGGATGAGAATCGGAAGCTGAAGGGTCTCGTTGCCGATCTGAGCCTGGACAATAAGATTCTGAAGGATCTATTAGAAAAAAACTTCTAACGCCCAAGGAAAAGAAAGCCGCGGTAGCGCATGTGGTTTCCCACTTTGGGCGGAGTGAACGGAAGGCCTGTAACCTTGTGAATGTTTTCAGAACAACGAACCGCTATCAAGCCGCCGAGAAGGATGATCAGGAACTGCGAGCACGCATGAAGGATCTGGCTAAGCGGCATAAGCGATACGGTAGTCCTCGTATCCATGTTCTGTTGAAGAGAGAGGGACTTGTCGTGAACCACAAGCGGACGGAACGGATTTATCGTGAAGAAGGATTATCGATCCGGATGAGACGGAAAAAGAAATTACAAGCCTCTCTTCGTGTTCCGCTGTCAGCGGCAACGATGCCCAATGAGATCTGGTCCATGGATTTTCTCCATGATGCGTGTGCCAACGGCGGCAAGATCAGGATATTGACCATCGTGGATGATTTTACCAGAACATCTCCGGGCCTTTTGGTCAGCACATCGATTCCCGGACACAGGGTAGCGACCTTTTTGGACCAACGAGCAATGCTTCATGGCTATCCACGATCGATCAGGGTTGATCATGGTCCGGAATTTACGGGGAAGCATTTTCAGCAATGGGCCGTAAAGAGAAACATCGAGATCCAGTATACGAGGCCGGGTAAACCGACGGATAACGCTTATATCGAAAGTTTCAACGGCAAGCTGCGGGATGAATGTCTCAATGAGCATTGGTTCCTGAATCTCAAGCACGCCCAGGGGCTCATCGAGAAATGGCTGATCGAATATAACACAGAACGGCCACACAGCTCTCTCGGAAATATGACGCCCTATGAATTTGTCAAAGAACAGAATGCTTTGCTTCAGGCAAAGGGACTCCATTTGAACTTGGTACATAATCAGGGGTAAGGTCAAATTGATTCTTTTGCTCCGGGAACCTGTGCGCTGTCGAGAAGCTGCCAAGGGATCATGAAGACCTCAATGGAAGGCGATTACCGATGGTCCAAACCGCATTTTCAGGATATGGTTTTTCG
>JAHFBU010000321.1 GCA_023249795.1 Syntrophaceae bacterium | reverse complement strand
TTCTGTTCTTCGGTGAATTCAAAATCCATGGTTCTTTTCCTCCATGCTCTCTGAAATCCGTTTGAATGGAAGTTATCCGTCCGCCGTTGTCATTTCGAAAACCCCGATGGTTTGAGCGCCTCCTGAAGTGCGGAGGCCATGTCCTTCTCCAATGTTGCAATGCCCTTGATAACCGCAGCCGGACAGCACAAGCGTGGCGAGTAGACTCAGGGAATTGATATTTAACATTCAGACTCCCGGCCTTGAATACTTTTGCAGACAGCGAGCAGAAAGCGCTCCAAAAGAAGGCGGGGCTCCTGTCCCGTGGACTTGAGCGCCAGATCGATCCGGACCAGCATCTCCAGAAATTCTGCCAGCTCGGAGCGGGTGAAGCGGACCGCGTTCTTCAGCGACTGATAGACGACATACGGGTGCTGCGAGACGAGATCAACCTGCTCTTCCCTCTCCTCCGCCCCCTGCTTGAGGGAGGGATAAACCGCTTTCTGAAAACGGCCGTAGTCCATGTCCGCGCTGAAGGCCTTCAGACGCCCCGATGCCAGCAGGAGTTTTGCCTGGAGCAGGAGACGGATCTCCCTGACGATCATCGAGAACACCTTCAGAGGGGGTTCTCCCTGATCGAGAAGATCTTTGAGCGCCCGGAGGGAGGCCGGCAGGTTTCTTGAGGCGAGCGCTCCCGTCAGATCGAAAACAGTCTCCTCTTTCGTCCGGCCGATCACGGCCTCAACATCCGCCGCCTCGATGACCGCCTTCTCTCCCGCATAGGCAATCAGCTTCTCGATCGCCCCCAGGGACTCCCGGAGGCTGAAGCCGGTCTTCTGTCCAAGGGCGACCCAGGCACCCGACGAGAGCCGTTTTCCCCGACCCGTGAGAAGCCCGGCAGCCATCTCCATCAAGGCCTGCTGCTGCCTCGCCTCCCCCTTGACCTTTGTGAAGGTCAGGATACGCCCCACGGATAAAACGACCTTGAAAAGTTTCTTCCGGCGGTCCGCCGCCGCCGCCGTCAGGATGAGGTGGTTCCCCTCCGGCATCCCTCCGGCCAGGACCCGCTCCAAGCGGTCGGTCTCCTCCTCCGTCTTTTCCCTGACCAAAGAGGCGCCGAGGCTTACACAGAGTTCCACGGCCTTGGGGAGCCAGGTTTCGCGATCCCCACCGCCGTCATCGGGCACGATTTTCCGCCAGGCGTCGTCGTCGATCTTCCGCCAGCCGCCATCCCGGAGGTCCTCCAACTGCATCTCCGCGAGCGTCAGGAATTGCATGAAATCCGCCGCCGCCCGCGCGGGATCGGGTTCGAGCCGCTCGCGAATCCGCACGATGAGGAGTCCAAGGATTTTTTTTGACTGGAAAAGGCGGGTATCTCTGACGACGACCACCTTGCGCCCGGGAAGGAGGGGCGGCGTGATCAAGGATTCGCAGAGGGCCCCGACATCCTCGTGTTCGCCGTCGGTCACGAAGAGATTGAGCTCGCGGTCCCGGGCGTCGGGGATCAGCGCCGCCGTAATCTTGTCAAGGGTGTCCCGGAGGCGGAACTCCTCTTCCCCGTAGAGGAGATAACAGGGAACGGCCTTCCCCCGCTTCACCTCGGCGAGGACCGCCTCCAGGGAGGCGTCCCGTCCGGTATCGTCCTCATGATGAACCATGCGACCTCTAAGGTTGCCGTCCTGGCAGCTCAAAAATGTCTGGATGCAAGGCCCCCAAAATCCTGAGCCGTGAGGCGTATTTTGAAATACGTTGAACGGGAAAGGATGAGGGAAACGCCGCAGACAGGCGTTTTTCAACAGACTGGTTATATGATGATGTATTTCTGAACATGCCTCACGACCTCATCCGGATCGTCGAGGATCTGGAAACGCTCCAGATCCTCCGGTGAGATCCGGTTCTCGCGGAGCATCGTATCGCGGAGCCAGTCGTAAAGCCCCTTCCAGTATTCGCTTCCCACGAGGATAACGGGAAAGCTCTTGATCCTTTTGGTCTGGATGAGGGTCAGCGCCTCGAAAAGCTCGTCCA
>JAHFBU010000320.1 GCA_023249795.1 Syntrophaceae bacterium | reverse complement strand
GGGCGAGAACCTCCAGCATCTCCCCGAACGGCGGAAGGCCGCGATCCCTGGGGCCGTGCTGCCGCCGGGCGATGAACTCGTCGATCTTGCCGAAAAGCCGGTTCTTCTCCACCAGCGGCATGATGCGGCCCGACGGGTGGAGGAAAAGAGGAAAAAGCGGAACCGGTCTGGTCTCCTCGCGGATCACCCGACACGGCTTGCCGCGGATGGAGGCGAGCCAGGCTGCGATCTCGTCGCCGTTGCCGATCGTCGCCGACAAGAGCAGCAGGTTGATCCGGATGGGGAGGTAGATCATGATCTCATCCCAGACGACTCCCCGGTCCCGGTCCCCCAGGAAATGGGCCTCGTCAAGGATGACCAGGTCGCACTTCAGGTTCTCCCCGCTGTGCATGGCGTCGTAGAGCTGATTCCGGAGGATCTCGGTCGTTCCGACCAGAATGGGGGCATTGGTGTTTTCCTTTGTGTCCCCGGTCACGATGCCGACATTGGCCGAATCGAAATGGTCACCGAATTCGACCCATTTGGCGTTGGTCAGGGCCTTCAGCGGCGAGGCGTACCAGCAGCGCCCCCCTTTGCTGAAGACGGAGCGGATCGCCTCCTCGGCAATCCAGGTCTTTCCGGAACCGGTGGGAGCCATGACCAGGCAATCGCTCTCGCGGATCGCTTCGAGGGCCTCCGTCTGAAATGGGTCCGGCCGGAACGCCGCCGTCGGCGGCTTGCCGATTCGGGCGAAGACCGGTTTCAATGACGGCTCGGCCTCCGGCTTCATCATCCGGAGGGGGGGCCTTTCATGTCTGCCATGAGAGATTTTCCCCGGCGCGTGCTCCCGCTGCGGCCTGCCGGTTTTTCCGTGGGATTTTTTTCGGGGAGGTGCTTTATGAATCATGGGGGGTCTCTACCACAGATGGGCAACGGGGGGAAAGGCTATATCGCCTTTGCGCGAAGAATGAATAGACGCGTTGAAATCGGAACATGACGGGGACGTGATGCGGAAGCCCGCAGGGATCGCATCATGTCCCCGGAAAGCAAAATAGCCTCACCGATTCCGATGGATGGTGACCGGTCCCGCCTTCTCTTTGAACTTTCCAACGGCATCCGCATAAAAGGCGCTGATCTCTTTCATGTCCGCCTCGACATCGCCCGTCGGATAAAAAACCGGACCGAAACCGCCCGCCTTGCGTTGATAATTAAGAAATCCCAGAGCAATGGGTACGTCAGCACCCCTCGCAATATAGTAGAAACCGGTTTTCCAGCGGGCGATTTTCTTCCGGGTGCCTTCGGGGGAGAGCACCATGACCATTCGGGCATTCTCTTGATAAGCCCGGATCGATTGCTCCACCACATTGCTGGACTTGGACCGATCTATCGGAACACCTCCCAACCAAACGAACAGGTTGTGAAAGGGCCATCGGAAAATAGTGTGTTTCCCCAACCAGTAAAACCTGAGATTGAAGGAAAAGAGGATGGCAAGCCCGATCGGGAAATCCCAGTTGGAGGTGTGCGGCGCCCCGATCATAACGTACTGATCGAGATCCGGCGGCTGACCCTCGGTGCGCCACCCCATAATCTTCAGGAAAATGATGGATAGCCCCCGAAGCAGGTCTTTCAACATGGGAACATCAATGATCGTACGATGCATAGCCAAGAAGCCTTATTCATCAGCAGATAACCGCTGTCAGCCCCAGGTAAAATTCTAAGAGCCGTATGGGAAGTGACCGACCGGCGTTCACGCACAATGTCATTGATGCGCTGGGCCGGAACTTTAAGCTCCATCGCCAGTGCATGCGCGCTCACCCCCAATGGGATAGGGAGCTCTTCACGCAATGCTTCGCCGGGATGAATGGGTCGCATTTTGTTCGTCAGGTTCATAAGTTTAATCTCCTTTAATGGTCAAGGAGTATTTTTGTGTTATTCCGGGGACATGTTCCGATCCCTTCGGGCTTCCGGAACATGTCCCCGATATTTCCGATCCCTTCGGGCTGGGGACACCTTGCTGCAAGGTGTCCCCACATGTCCCCGATGTCT
>JAHFBU010000319.1 GCA_023249795.1 Syntrophaceae bacterium | reverse complement strand
CCGCTCCAGCAGAGGAAAATCGGGATGGTGAGGAACCACCATGTCCCCGGCTCTCCAGATCTGGAACTGGACGGCATCGGCCCCCGCCCGTCCCGCCCCGTCAATGATCAACCTTGCCAGTTCGGGCTTCCCCTCGTGGGAGCAGGCCATTTCCGCGATGATGTACGTCTTCTTCAAAGGTATTCCCCTCTCATGGATTCCCTGCGCGCGCGAGCAGCGTTCTCACGTAGCGCCGATAGTAATAGTACAGCAACGGCGTGGATGCGACCATCAGGATCGCGCTGCGCCAGACCGAGATCGCCAGGTCGCCCCAGAAGGTCACCGCATGGTTCGGGACAAAGGTCACAACCAGGAAGAGCAGAATGCACAGAGAGAGAAAAGGCAGATAGAGAAATGCAATCTGGCGCGCCGCCTCCGACGGCCTCTTCAGGAAGATGCGGAAGGCCACATAGAGAATCCCCGTGGAGTAAAAGAGGTAGGTCAGGATGGTGGCACAGGCCACCCCGGTAATGCCGTATCCCCCGCGGATCGCCCCGTAGGTGGAGACAATGCAAAAGGCGAGGGTGAGAATCTGCCACTTCAGAAAAACCTTTTCCCGGCCGCAGATGACGATGAAACTGCCGGCCACCATGATCAGCGTCATCCCGTACAGTCCAAGGAGAAGAATGTAGATCACGGGAAGACCGGCCTGATACTGCGTCAGATAGTAACGGATCGGCAGGTGGATGAAGAGATAAACCCCCACGAGGATGTAGGCGCTGACTATGCCGATCATCATCGTCGGCTTCGTGAACATGTGGGCCGAAGCGGCGGCGCTGTTTGTCCGACCGTAATCCTCGAATAGATACGGCACGAGGGTCGAGCCGAGAACCGACGGGGCCAGATAGATGAACCCCTGAATGGAGAGGGCCAGACTGTAATATCCCAGATCCGCCGGTCCCAGAAGAAAGAGGATCATGATCTGCCCCACGCCGACAATAAGCATGTAGAGAACCGGTATCAACATCAGAGGAAAGCCGACCCGGATCAGGCGCCGGATCTCAGCTACGCGGACATTCTCGAAGGGCGGCCTGCCGGACTTTTCCAGGGCAAGGCCGACGGTCAGGGTGTTGGCGATGACCAACGCGTAGGCCAGCCCCAGGACATCCCGAAAAAGGAAGAGAAACCCCAGGGAGAAGACCACATTCACGGCCGGGGTCAGGGAGCTGAGGATGCTAAGCCAGGTGAACTCTTTGTCGATCCTCAGATAATCCTGGAAGAAGGAGGACAGCGCCGTCAGCAGAACGATGACGGCAAAGATCCGGAATCCATGGGCATAGAACCCGGCGAAGGCCCCGCGCGTTAGAAATGACGCAGCCAATAGCCCCACCCCGAGAAGAAGATTGGCATAAAGGATATAGTAAAACGCGTTGTTCAGGACGACCTGCCTCGTCTCACAGTCTCCCCTTCCCGAGAGATAGGGCATCTCTTTCACCATCGCCTGCTGGGTTCCCATCTGGAGGTAGGGACTGTACTGGTTGATCAGCAGAAGGCTCCTCCAGAGGCCGTAGTCAACGGGGGTGACAAACTTGGGAATGACGAGGACGCTCACAAGTTGCAGAGGGATCTGAACGGCCTGGGCCGCCAGCATCTTTGCGGAGTTCCGGATGATCTCCCGCCAGCGGTCGAAGGGCCGAAGTGCCGACGGTGCATCAACCACGGGCGACGACATCATGTTTTCCGACGACCTCCCGAATCATTTCCAGTTCCCTCTTCGACTCTTCATCGAACTGTTTGAAATAGGATAGGAATGCCGCGTCCGAGTCCCGAAGGATATCCCTGATCCGCCTGCAGGATCGCAGCATGAAATGCCGGAGCGTTTTCGGGAGGGACCTCTTTACCGAGGCCTTGAATCGGTAAAGCCCCGGAGACCCCAGATATCCGGGAAGGAAAACATGAAAATAGGTGTCCATCGCTTTCGCCACCCGATCGAGGGCCTCCTTTTCGTTCATGAAACCGCGCTTCGACAAATGGTCCGCCACCATCC
>JAHFBU010000318.1 GCA_023249795.1 Syntrophaceae bacterium | reverse complement strand
GAGATCATTGTCCGGGCGAAGATCTATACGATCAACGGTTTTTCAGCCCATGCGGGGCAGAGCCAACTGATCGACTGGCTCGGCCGGTTCAGAACAAAAGGGATGCGCCTTTTCCTCATTCACGGTGAATACACCACCCAGCAGGAGTTGGCCGGACTGATCAAGGCCCGCTTCGGAATCGATGCCGCGATCCCCGACTATCTTGATGAGATCACACTGGCGCCGGGGCCGGAGCTTGCGCGTGTGGCCTATCCCGAGAAGGCGGCGCCGAGGATCGACTGGGGCTTCCTGATTGCGGATATGGAGACGAGGCTTGCCCAGCTTCGTGAGCACCGGGGAGAGGCAGAGGGGAAACCCTGGGTGGAGCAGGCCGATCTGCGCGACCGTCTGCTTGAGGTGAATCGGAGTCTGGCCGGAATCATCTCCGAAATATAGATCTCTCGAGGACATGATTCGGAAGTCCGCAGGAATCACGCCATGACGGGGACGTGATGCGGAAGCCCGCAGGGATCGGAAAATATCGGGGACATGTTCCGGAAGCCTGAAAGGATCGGAACGTGTCCCCGGAACCCTAATTCAACCGATAGTGGAACTCCGCTACAACATGGAGACGCGAGAGGTGGAAGGCCGCCGGCAGCGGCGCGAAGGGTGAGGCGGCGCGAATGACGGCAAGCGTTCCTTCGTCGAGGATCGGACTTCCGGAGGAGGAGGTGACGCGGTTACCCTTCAGGGCGCCGCCGGCGTCGATCGTGAAGCGGATCACCGCGCTTCCCTCCCGCTTTTCGGCAATGGCCTGCGCCGGGTAGGACCAGATGCTTTCGATTCTCTTGCGGACTTCGAGGAGATAGGACTCATAAGGGCCGCCGGGGTTTTGCAGGGCAACGGTATCCTCGCGGTACCCGGTGGGTATGATTGCCGCGCCGGCGGTCCGCGCCGCCGGTTCATTGCGGGCGGAAGGCGGCGGCTCAGCCTCCGTTTCTGTCTTCAATTCGACCTTTATCACATTCTCGGTTTGTCGCCCGCCCGTCATGTTGATGCGGGTCGTCAGCGCGATGACCAGCGCATGGCCCGCAAGAGAGACCAGGACAAAAGGGATGAGGAACTTCGTTGCCGTCATGTGGTCATAACCTCTCCGTCGTTCAGACGAGGGGGATGATGGCTGAATTCGATAGAAAAGTCAAAGGGGGACGTTGGTCACAGGAAATGGAAACGTTGCTGGAAGCCGATGAAAAATGGATGCGCATCGCGCTTACCGAGGCGGCCCGCGCCCGTGAGGCGGGGGAGGTTCCGATCGGGGCGGTGGTCGTCCGGGATGGCGATCTCCTTGCGGCCGCGCACAACAGCCCCATCTCGCTTCATGACCCCTCGGCCCACGCCGAACTTCTGGCGATCCGCCGGGCGGCCGACGCCGTTGGAAATTACCGCCTCCCGGGAACGACGCTCTATGTAACGCTTGAACCCTGTTTGATGTGTGCGGGTGCGATCCTCCATGCCCGGGTAGAGCGGCTTGTCTTCGGCGCGGCCGACCCCAAGAACGGCGCTGTGGCCAGCCTCTTTCGCCTGCTTGATGATCGACGGCTCAACCACATCGTCTCTGTAACCGAAGGAATTCTCCGGGATGAATGTAGCGAAATATTGAGTGGATTTTTTCGGGAAAAGAGGTTAGCATCGCCGCCGTAAAGTCGAGAACCGGAGAGGTACCGAAGTGGTCGTAACGGGATCGACTCGAAATCGATTTGGGGGCCAAAAGCCCTCACGGGGGTTCGAATCCCCCTCTCTCCGCCAGACCGGCAGGGCGTTCGGCCACAACCGAACGCCCTGTTCATTTTAAACTCCAAGCACCTCGCTCAGAGTAGGATGCGCAATAACCCACTGTTCAAGCTGCCGGCGACTGATTCCCGCTGCCATGGCCAGGCTCAGTGACGCGATGAGCTCTCCGGCCTTATCGCCGGCGATGGTCGCTCCTACCAGTTTGTCCCCGGCGAAGAGGAGTTTGACGAAACCGGGACCCAGAAGCGCGGTGCGGGCGGTGAT
>JAHFBU010000317.1 GCA_023249795.1 Syntrophaceae bacterium | reverse complement strand
AAACTTGGATTGGTAAGCATAGAGGAGATAGATCGAATAATAGAAGGTCTCAACGAAATTATCAGCACCTAACAATCGCTTGAAGCTGACGGCTCCTGCGGTTCACGCTTTTTGCTATTCCGCGGTTGTTGATATTCTTGGGCTGCGGCGGTGAAAAAGCGTGCCCTCGGCCCGCAGCTTAGCCTGGGCGTTAGGTTCACGCTTTACACCCCATGAGACATGAAAGCCCTCCGGGCTTGACGGGGGACAATAATATGGCTATATTATGGCCAGAATGAAATATGAGATAGTTCTCGCCCCCGAAGCCGCGCAGGATCTTAAACGCCTCAAGGCCCACACGCGGTCGGAGGTAAGGGACGCGCTGGATAGGCATCTCCGAAATGAGCCCGGGAAAGCGAGCAAGAGTCGAATTAAGCGGCTTCGGGGGATCAATCATCCCCAATATCGTTTGCGTGTTGGAGAAGTCAGGGTGTTCTATGACATCACAGGAAACACCGTCGAGGTGTTGGCCATTATTTCAAAGCACGAGGCGGCATCCTGGCTGAAAGAGATAGGAGGGGAGTCATGAAGAAGGTTGCATTGTCCAATGTGAAGGACGACCTGTCCAGATTTCTTCGGATGGCGGAAAAAGAGGAAATCGTAATTACCCGTCATGGAAAACCTGCGGGTGTGCTTGTTGGATTCGAATCCGAGGATGATTGGTTCGATTACCGATTAGAGAACGATCCACGTTTCCTGAAACGGATTGAATCAGCGCGGACGAGTTTAAGGGCAGGGAAGGGCATAAGACTCAAAGATATTTGATCTGCGGAACCTAACAACAGGCTGGAGCGGACGGCTGTCTTGCGGAAGGAGCATTATTTATGTACGAAATGAGCAAGAACGCTTGGATACTCGCTTTTATCGGATTCATCCTGGGCGCTTCGATCGGTTACATCTATCGTCCCCCGGCATTATTTATCGGGCAACTTCCGTTCGATGTGGTGATCACCAGGGGAGGCAACCTCAAGGGACTGGATCAAATCTATCTGGAAATCGCAAAGACCTCGTTTAATTATCTGTTAACTGGCGGCATCGCAGGGGCGATCGTAGGCGCGATCGCAGGCATGCAAATTACGAAGAAAAGTTCGAACAAGACGAATTAGTCCCGACCGCGCCCTTCGCCGGGATCAGCGTCCTGACCTTCCCATCCTGCGTTTCGGAAGGTTCCGTTTCGCCCTTCATCCGGGAACGTCCATCAAAGACCGCACCCTCGGAAACCACCAGTTTCGGCGCGCGGATCTCCCCGGTCATCGATGCTTTCCCCGTCAGCTCAACCGTTTCCGTGGCCTCGATGTTCCCCTCGACCGATCCCCCGACGATCATCCCCCGGGACTGGGTGTTCCCGACGATCCTCCCGGTCTCGCCGACCACCACCCAGTCGGCGTGGATGTCTCCCTCCACGATCCCGTCGATGCGGATCGTTCCCTTCACGCTCACCTGCCCCACGACGCGTGTGCCGTCTCCGATCATCGTCTCCAGCTTCCGGGACCCTTTTCCGAACATGCTCACCTCCTGGCGAGGTAACCGGCCGGGTCGGTATGCCGGCCGTTCTTCCAGATCTCGTAATGTACGTGCGGACCGGTGGAGATCCCGGTGGAACCGGAGAGCGCGATCGGATCCCCCCGAACGACGCGCTGGCCGACCGTGACCAGCGCCTTTTGGTTGTGCGCGTACGCCGTGCTGAATCCGCGCCCGTGTTCGACGACCACGACGATGCCGCTGTTCTCCGTCCAGCCGGCGAAGCTCACGATCCCGTTGGCCGTCGCGCCCACCTTGCTGCCGGGAGGGACGGAAATATCCACCCCCGTGTGGAACCGGGGTTCTTCGTGCACCGGGTGGAGGCGGTTTCCATAGAGCGAGGAAAGGGGACCCGACACCGGCCACCCGGCCGGCGTGGAGAGGTACAGGTCCTTCTGCTCCGCGATGTACGTACGGATGGCGGTGACCGACCGCATCGACGCCTCGATCTGCTCGCGCAGCATCTCCATGTCGAG
>JAHFBU010000316.1 GCA_023249795.1 Syntrophaceae bacterium | reverse complement strand
CGGCCATCATACAGGTAATAGGCATGGATTACTCGGCATCAACGAAAGCGTGGGCGGTAAGTGGCTTGGTTACCATCGATGGCGTCGTGACTATACTCATGTACAAAGGCAAGGCATAACCATCGGCTGCACCCGATCGCCGAAAAAGCCGGCTCCGGGTGAGCCGTATGTTCAACCCGCCGCCCGCAAAAATAATTCTGTCTCCATTTCTTTATGAAGCTGTCCTGCGGTAGGTGAGCCGTTTGATTCCCTTGACGAGACCCAGCAGGATGCCGCCGATCAGAATAATCGAGGCGCCTGAGGGGAATTCGATAAGGTAAGAGGTCACGAGGCCCGAGAGGCAGACGAGGATGCCGCAGATCACCGAGAGCAGCATGATCCGGCGAAAGTTTCGCGAAAGCTCGGAGGCGACGGCGACCGGGATGGTCAGAAGCGCGATCACAAGCAGGATTCCCACCACCTGAATGAGTGTCACGATGGCCAGGGCCGTCAGGATCATCAACCCCATCTTCAGCGCGGCGACGGGCAGACGCCTTGCGCGTGCGTACTCCTCATCGAGAGCGATGGCGACAAACCCGTTGTAGAAGAGCCCCACGGATCCGCAGACGATCAGAACGAGAATGAGCATGATGACCATATCCGTCCGGGGAACGGTCAGGATGTTTCCGAAAAGAAAGGCCATCAGGTCGGGGGCGTAACCGGGGGTGATGTGGATGAAGATGATCCCGATTGCCACGCCGACGGCCCACAGGATGCCGATAAAGAGGTCATTTTGGTTGAGCCTTTTCTCTTCAAAACGGCCGATGAGGACGGCGGCGGCGAGGACGAAGGCGAGCGCCCCGAAAAGGGGGCGGATGCCCAGCCAGTAGGCGATCCCAAGACCGCCGAACGCGGCATGGCTCAACCCCCCGCTGACGAAGACCATCCGCCGGGTTACGATGAAGGGGCCGATCACGCCGCAGACGATACTGGCCAGGATTCCGGCAAGGAGCGCATTCTGCATGAATTCATAGGAGAGGATGCCGGTCATGGTTGCTTCTCCTCCTCTCCGTGGCTGGCGAGCAGCGTGTGGGGGATGCCGTGTCCCAGGATCTCCACCGGGCAGCCGTAAACCTGCTCCAGTGCCTTCGAATCGAGCTCGCCGCGTCCGTGGTAGTACAGGTTGCGATTGAGACAGGCGATGTGGCGGAAGGATCGGGTGAAAGGCGTCGGGTCGTGCGTGACAACCACGATGCTCATTTGCGACTGGAGTTCGGTCAGGAGATCGAGGAGGTCGGTCTGGGAGGTGGCGTCCATCGCTGTCGTCGGTTCGTCGAGAAAGAGGGCGAGCGGTTCCGAGACGAGGGCGCGGGCGATCAGCACCCGCTGGAGTTGCCCGCCCGAGAGGTCGGTGATATTGGCATTCCGTTTGTCGTGCAGGGAGAGCTTTTCAAGGATGGCCTCTGTCTTCTCGGTTTCCTGGCGCGTGTGCCGCCTCATATAGTTGTCCGAGCGCATGAAGCCGGTCAGGACCATGTCGAAGAGGCTGATCGGAAAGATCCGGTTGAAATCGGCCGACTGGGGAACATATCCGAGACGTTCCCGCACCCCCTCACGGAAACGAATGGTGCCGCTCCAGGGCGCCATGATTCCGAGGATCAGTTTGAGGAGCGTGGTTTTTCCACCGCCGTTCGGGCCGATGACAAGGATGAAGTCCTGCGGGACGATGGCGAGGGATACGTCCTCCAGGACCGGCCTGTTCTCATAACCGTAAGTGACGTGTTCGATTTCGATCAGGGCTTCCATAGCTATTTTCGCAGCACCCGTGTCAGGATTGAGGTAAAGGTTTTCAACCCCGCAATCCAGTCCCGCTCAAGGGGATCGGTTTCGATGACCTCGCCTCCAATCTCGCGGGCGACCGTCCGGGCGCTCTTCGTATCGAACCCCTTCTGAACAAGGATGGCCCGGATGCCCTTTTCCCGCGCGAGGTCGATCATCTTCCGGATATGGGCGGCGCTGGAGGGCTTGCCTTCCTCTTCGACGGCAAGTTGCCGGAGGCCG
>JAHFBU010000078.1 GCA_023249795.1 Syntrophaceae bacterium | reverse complement strand
ATTCATGAAATTCCATGAGGGCGTTCTGCGCCGACGGGCCGATTTCCTTTTTGATCACGCCTGAACGGCTGTCCCGCCCAAGGATTGCCACCGAAGAAGGGATCAACGCCGCGTCTTTATTTCCGCATACGGGACAGGCAATGAGTTTTTGCGCTTTTTGCTCTTCAAAGGCCCGCCTATCCTTGAACCATCCTTCGAATTTATGGCCGTCCCCACATTTAAGATCGTAGATGATCACAAACAGCCCCCGGATATTATTCTCAGTGCGGGCCTTATCATGTAGATTCAAATAACACAAACGGGATCTTCCTGCGGACAAATACATCTAAAACACTTTTTGAAACGTTTCCTTTGTGTATAACAAGGCTGCCACACCTTCTTCCCTAAGAGAAAATAAGGATGGACATTTCTCTTGAAATTGATTATGAAGCCCCCGTGTCGGGATGTGGCCCAGCTTGGTAGGGCACTGCGTTCGGGACGCAGGAGTCGCGCGTTCAAATCGCGCCATCCCGACCATTTTATTCTATACGTTCCTCAGAACAGTGGCAGGACTCCTGGGTCTCCCTGTTTCCTCTCTTGGTTACTTCTATCCCGCTGCAGCGGCCATCTTAAAGATGGGCAGATACATGGCAATAATCATCCCGCCGACCACACCCCCGAGAAATACCATCATGAAAGGCTCCAGCAGCGCCGTCATGGCTTCGACCGCCGCATCCACCTCATCATCATAGAAATCGGCGATTTTGGATAACATGGCATCCAGGGCGCCGGTGGCTTCACCGACGGCGATCATCTGCACCACCATGGGAGGAAAGATGTCCGTTTCCATCAAAGGTTCGGCAATTGTTTTCCCCTCGCTTATACTTTGTCTCGTTTTCATAAGAGCGATCTCTATGATCTTGTTTCCCGCGGTTTTGCTGACGATGCCGAGTCCTTCCATGATCGGAACGCCGCTTGACATCATGGTCGAGAGAGTTCTCGAAAACTTGGATACGGCCACTTTTTTCAGCAGCGGACCAAAAACCGGAGATTTCAAGACCAGGGCATCGACCACAAGGGTTCCTTTTTCCGTCGCATAAAACCTCTTGAACACGAAGACGATCGCTACGACACCTCCGCCCATGAAAAGAAAGTAATCCTGCGCAAACTGGCTGGCGTCCACCAAAAATTGTGTCGGCCCCGGTAGTGTTCCACCCATTCCCTCGAACATTTTCTGGAAAACCGGGATGACCTTCAGCAGGAGAACGGCCACGACGCCAATCGAGATGACCAGAACGCTGATCGGATAGGTCATGGCTCCCTTGACCTTGCTTTTAAGTTTCATGGCCTTCTCCATGTAGCCCGACAGGCGCTGAAGAATTACATCCAGAATGCCGCCGCTCTCCCCTGCTGCCACGAGATTAACGAAAAGTTCATCGAAAATTTTCGGATATTTCTTCAGAGCGTCGGTCAGGGTCGAACCACCCTCAATATCATCCTTGATGGACCCGATCACTTTGGCGAAGGTCTTGTTCTGCTCCTGTTTTCCAAGGAGGTCCAGACACTGGATCAGGGGGAGGCCTGCATTGATCATGGTGGCGAAGATCCGGGCAAAAATCACCACATCTTTCTCCGAAACCGACGGCTGGAAAAAGGCGATGTTTTCAAAAAGGTCCTTTGGCTTCCTCTTGACGGTGATGGTTTTGTATCCTTGTCGGCGAAGCTGCCCCCTGGCCGTTGCTTCGTCGACAGCCTCAAACTCGCCTTTTTTGGACTCCCCCTTTTTCGTTTCCGCCTGCCACAAAAATATCGGCATACCTAATTCCCCCATTTTCTGAGAATTTCAAAAAGGATTACCCCGGTCGCAACCGAGACGTTCAGAGAAGCCACCTGCCCACGCATCGGAATGGAGATGAGGAAATCGCACTTTTTGACTATCAAAGGGCGGATTCCCCGGCCCTCGCTTCCCATGACCAAGGCGATATTCCCTTCGTAGTCCGGCGCCTGGATATCCGTCTGCGCCGCAGCATCCGCGCCATAGATCCAGAAGCCCCTCTCTTTCAGATATTCGATGGTGTGGGCCAGATTGACAACCATCGCCGTCGGCAGGTACTGAACGGCTCCTGCGGAAGCCTTCGAAACGGAGGCCGTTACCGAAGCAGCGCGGTTTTCCGGAATGATCACTCCATTCGCCCCGCAGCAATGCGCCGTCCGGATGATGGACCCCAGATTCTGTGGATCGGTGACACTGTCCAGAAGAACCACCAGGTTATGTTTTGACTTCTCATGGCGATGGGCCACGACCTCATCCACGGTGGCGTACGCATGCGCCCGGCAGATGGCCGCCACCCCTTGGTGGACCTGGCGTGGCGCCAGCTTTTCCATCCGATCCTTCGCACTGAACTCTACGGGAATCCCGTGTTCGGCGGCAAGCTTCAGGATCTGCTTCACCCCATCGCCCTCCCGTCCGGCCACAATAACGACTTTTTTCAGTTGCTCAGGTTGGGCAATCAAGACCTCCAGCAGAGGATTGATTCCATAGATCACCTGCACGACATCCCTCCGTAAACGGGTTCTACAAAATGCCCAAGGACGTTTGGCGTTATCTTCCGCTTCTCAATGCAAGCCCCCGGACAATCTCTTGCGTGATCGCATCCGCCTCGCCCGCGGGGTCGGCCGCCTGGCGGATCGGCCTTCCAACTACCAGATAATCGGCTCCGGAGGAAACGGCTTCCGCGGGTGACACAATCCTTTTCTGATCCTCCCCCGCCACCACCCCGGCTCCGCGAATCCCCGGAGTCACGATCAAAAAGTCATTGCCGCAGGCTTTCCGGATGGCGGCCGCATCATCGGCGGAGGCCACAACCCCCGATACGCCCGCATCCTGGGCAAGACGTGCGAGATGGAGCGTCGTATTCCGTGCTCCCCATTTGAATCCGAGCAACCGCAAATCGCCATCGTTCAAGCTGGTGAGCACAGTGACCGCCAGAATCACCGGTGGTCTCTCCCCAGATCTCTCCGCAAATCTCCGCACGGCGCCAACAGCCTCAGTCATCATCTGCCTTCCACCGATGGCGTGGAGGTTGAACATCGCCACCCCCAACTCGCAGGCGGCTTCCGCCGCCCCGGCCACGGTGTTGGGGATATCATGAAACTTGAGATCAAGAAAAATCTGTCCGCCGCGCGCATGGATCTGCCTTACGATCGCCGTCCCGTATCGAACAAACGATTCCTTCCCCACTTTGAAGATACCGACGTGATCCCACAGACGATCAACCCACGAAAGGGCCTCTTCCAGCCCGCCGTTGACGTCAAGGGCAAAGATCAACCGGTCCTTCGGAGATTTATTCGCTGTATTCGTCATCGCCGACAAACTCGGTATCATGCGGTATTGATTTGAAATGCTCCTTGACTCTTTTGAGATATTCGGGATGCGCGTAACCAACCTTGCCCGCCGCAATCTCCCGAAGGGCAATCACGATCTCCCGGTTGTTTCTCGTATCCGTCAGGGGCTGAGAGCCCTTTAGCAGCTGCCGAACCCGTTGAGAGGTCAGCAGGACAAGGGCAAACCGGTTCTTTGCCGCTTGCAGAGAGTCTTCCACCGTAATTCTCGCCATAGGTCATACACCTCCATGTGTTTAAGAAGATCCTTCATTAAAAAAGGCCTCTATTCTTTCCGTAAAACGTTCCCGACAGGATCTTTCGGCAACATACACAGCCCGGAACCGGTCGACGGCCTCTTCCAACTTTTCGTTTAAAATAATGTAATCGTACCACAGAGCCTCCCGGATTTCATCCAGAGAACTCTGGAGACGGTATTCCATGATTTCTGCACTCTCTCCCCGGACATACAGCCGGGACTTAAGCTCGCCAAGAGAAGGGGGCAGGATGAAGATGAAGATCCCTCGCGGAAATTGTGCCCGAACGGCTTTCGCCCCGCGCGATTCGATGTCCAAAATCAGATCATACCCCTGGCTGAGAAAAGCATCCATTGCCTTTTTTGATGTCCCGTAATACTGGCCGAATTTTTCAACCCACTCAAAGAACTCTCCTCGGGCGCGCCGCTCTTGGAACTCTTCAGGGGAAATGAACTCGTAATCTTTACCGTCCACTTCGCCGGGACGGGGCGGACGGGTCGTACTGGAGACGGAGAAACGGATATTGGGAAACTGCCGCATAATCTCCCGACAGATCGACGTCTTTCCCGCACCGGAGGGGGCGGATACAACCATCAACAAACCCGGCTGTAATGTAAAAAGGGCATCATTCAATGTTCTGCACCTGTTCCCGCAGTTTCGCCAATTCGCTCTTGATCTCGATCACGCACCGGGAGATGTCCGCATTCCCGCTCTTGGAACCGATCGTATTAATCTCCCGGCCCATCTCCTGAATCAGAAAATCGATCTTTCTCCCGGCGGCATCGCCCCCCATGAGCAGCTCTGTGAACTGATCAATATGGCTGCGGAGACGAACGATCTCTTCGGTAATATCGCTCTTCTCCGCCATGATCGCAACTTCCTGAAGCAGACGCGCTTCATCGATCACCATGCCGCCCGTCAGCTCCCGAACCCGGTCGGTCAGCCGCTTCTGGTAGTCTAAAACCCCTTGCGGCGCCCTCCCATCGATCCTTTCCAATAATCCGGTGATCAGGTCCAGACGTGCCGTCAGATCGCGCTTCAGGCTTTCTCCTTCCTTTTCCCTCATCTCCGTTAACATCCGGATCGCCTCTGAGAGAACCATAGAGAGGCCCTCCCTCAGGATCTCCGGATCCTGAACCATTTCCGTAGAGACGAAGGCGTCCCGAAATCCGGCCATCATGGCCAGGGTAATCTCATCACCAAGGTGAAATTCCTCTTTCATCTGGCAGAGCAAGGCATGGTAATTGCGGATCAGGGGCAGGTTCAGGGTGAAGCGGCCCTCGTTTTCCGCGTTTCCATTGCCATCCATCCGGAGGGTCGTCTCGATTCTCCCCCGGGAAAACTGTTCTCCGATCCTTTTCTTGATCTCTCCTTCCAAGGGGAGGAGCATCCCAGGCATGCGCAACGAAATCTCCAGAAAGCGATGGTTGACAGACTTCATTTCGATCAGAAATTTCCTGCCAGCGAGGACGGCTTCCGCCTTGCCGTAACCGGTCATGCTTTTGATCATTGCAACTCCTCATTTTTATAATCCGACGACATGGAAGACTCATCGCCTGATAGACCGAACCCCATCACTTTTCCCCTTAAGTTGAAGCAGATACTTGTCTCGGATGCGGGTCAACATGCCGATTGCCTCCTCCCCTGCGTAATCCGGATAGGTCCAGGGGAGAGGGCGAAACGATCTCTCCCGGTAGACCAGGGTCAGATCGGCGTAAATCCCATCCCGAAGGCAAGGCCTGTGAGCATAACCTTTACCTGTGGCCAAAATAAGATGGGCTCCGGCGAGATAGCCGGGATCGATGTTCACCCTTCTAATCTCCTCCGCAGCCAGTCTCTTTTCCAAGGCATTGGTCCATATTTTGACTTCCGGCAGCGTCTCCGGCCGGATGAGCCGTTCAAAAGCTACAAAACGGCGCATCAGGGAAGCGCCGAATTCTTTCTCATAATAATCGGTATAAGGAAAAGACATCGGAGCGCTTATGAAATCCGCCCTCCCATATTGCTCCGCTAAGGCCTCCAATGCCTCGTCAAGCAGACGTCTCTCTCCGGAAAAAAGACTCACAATCAGCTTGACGGCCTCCGGCGGTTGCGGATCGCTCATAGGATTCTTTTCAGCTCCTCCCGGGTAGCGGTTGCCGTGCCCGCTTTGCTCACCACGATCCCGGCGGCATGGTTGGCCAGATACGCCGCCTCCCGGAAAGATGCCCCCGCCGCCATCGAAAGGGCCAGGACACCGATAACCGTATCCCCGGCGCCTGTGACATCGAAAACCTCCCTCGCCTCTGCCGGAAAGGCCGTATGTTTCACCCGGCCTTTTTTCTCGAAGAGGCTCATTCCCTCTTCCCCCCGAGTCATCAGCAGGGCCTTAAAATCGAATTGCTGCAAAAGCTTCATGCCCACACGGATGTGATCCTGACCGTTTTGTATCTCCGTCGCCGCAGCATAACCGGCCTCGAGATGGTTCGGAGTCACAATGTCGAACCCCTGATATATCGAGAAATCGCGCTGCTTCGGATCTATGCATGTGAAGATCGGGCGTCCGGCAAGCACGTTGCGGATCCCTTCCAAAAGAGAACGGGTCACCACCCCCTTGCTGTAATCCGAAACCACAAGGGCTCCCAAGTCTTCTCGCAACGATTCAACATAGGAGAGGATCTTCCGAACGCTTTTTGCCTGAATGGGTTTGCGATCTTCCCGGTCGAACCGGACGACTTGTTGCCCATGCGCCACAATTCGCGTTTTGAGCGTCGAAGGACGTCCTGCCTCGACAACGATGCCGCCCGTATCCACGCCCAGATTGCGGAATTCGGACAGCAGCCGTCTTCCCGTTTCATCGGACCCGACCACCCCGGCCAGATGAACCCGCCCTCCCATCGCATGGATGTTGTTGAACACATTCGCGCAGCCGCCCAGCGTGAAGTTATCCTTCTTGACCTCGACCACGGGAACGGGCGCCTCGGGCGAAATCCGGGATACCTTCCCCCAGATAAAGTGATCCGCCATGATGTCCCCGACGACCAGAACCCTTGCCCGCGAAAAGTTTTCGATGATCTCAAACGCCCGTCGGCTGCTTATAATGCGCTTCATAAAGATCCGATTATTCCTGTCTGGAAGAAAAGGCCATATTTCATGATGCGTTATCTATTATTACCCGTGGGGTTTGTCAATCCTTTTCTCGGTGCTGCATCCGCTGAAACGTCAACCTGCATGAGGCATATTCCTTATTGACTTCGGGGAGATATTCAAGTAGAACCCCCCATACTATGGGGGCTTATCCAATGACGTCCAATAGCCCGGACGAGAGCATGATCACGATCCGTTCCGCATTGCTGATCGTGCTTGCCGTCGCGTTGACCGCTTTCATGTCGGTATGCGCCATGCTGTTCTCTCTCCTCTCGCCCGGAGAGAAAAACGCTCACAAAATCGCCAACACATGGGCCCGGATGCTCCTGACCCTTACCGGCATACAGGTAAGCGTGATCGGCCTGGAGAATGTCTTGATGAACCGGCCACAGATCTTCATGGCCAACCACCAGAGCGATTTCGACATCCTGATCGTCTTGGCCCACATCCCTGGTCAGTTCCGCTGGATCGTCAAGAAGGAACTCTTCAAGATTCCCATCTTCGGCAAGGCCATGAAGAGTGCCGGATACATCGAGATCGACCGACGGGACCATGAAAGGGCAATGCAGAGCTTGGAAGTGGCGGCGCAGAAGATCCGAGAGGGAAAATCGGTCGTCACCTTCCCCGAGGGAACCCGCAGCAAGGATGGAACCATCCGGCCGTTCAAACAGGGCCTTTTCCACCTCGCCATCAAGGCGGGGGTTCCCATCGTGCCCATTTCAATCATAGGGGCACATGCAATCATGCCAAAACGAAGTTTGAAGATCCGGCCAGGGACGATCACGATGATCATCGACCGGCCGGTGGATGTGTCCGGATACACCGTTGAGACGAGGGGCGAGCTGCTCGAGAGGGTCCGCAGCATCATTATCCGGAACTTTGAAAAAGGCAACGCTGACGGCGG
>JAHFBU010000077.1:6883-7649 GCA_023249795.1 Syntrophaceae bacterium | reverse complement strand
GCCGTGAAGGTCGTGATCGGAACGGTCAGAGAAGCGGACGTGGCCGGGATCGTAAAGGCCGTGACCACCGGCAGCGTCGTATCCGCGGTGGGATGGCTCGTCGCATCGCCCGGAAAGGTTCTTGCGTTGATTTCGACGATGTTCGTATAACCGTCCCCGTCGGAATCGAGATTCTCCAGTGTTGCATTAAATGTGTGGCTGTTACTTGCATAGTTCCTGGCGAAATTATTGAGGTTGGACCCGTTATTCCCACCTCCCGCCGGATGACAGAGGCCGCATGTGTCGAGTACGGTGGATGAGGTTCCATATCTGGTGTTGAACTGAGACAGATAGGAACTGGACGCCAGAGCGGCGCTTGCCGCCATCAGGACAAAAATTACGGCTATCCGCATTCCCCATTTCATTTGTTTAACCGACTTCATCTTCAGCCTCCTCCAATGATCACGCGAAAGACTCGCTCACGGCAACAGGGACTCTTTGGCTCAAATATATGCACGGGAACAAAAAAAGGGAATAGCAGTTGGAGATATGTTGAGTCGTAGGCAAAAACTACCACATTCTTCCACAGATCGAGTCGGATCGGCCCGTAGCCGGAATAGACGGCCTGCTCATCAAGATGAGGAGGCCGTCTATTCCAAGAACATCGCCCAAAGGATCAGGACCGTGAGCGCCAGCCCCATCAGTAGGCTCGTCAAGCCAAAGATCGCGGAGATGATCTTGAGCGGAATGCCCGGGTGTGTCCGCTTCAGGGCGTCGAGTTTCCCCT
>JAHFBU010000077.1:6139-6873 GCA_023249795.1 Syntrophaceae bacterium | reverse complement strand
TCCCCTCCGCCTTGAGACGCTCGTACTGGAGCGGCTTTTGTTCCTTCAGCTCCTCCAGACGGTAGCGCCCCGTGAAGATCATCGGATCCATCGGGAACTTCGTCGGAATGAAGTGGCTGTTGAAGAAGTGAACCGTAAAGATGAAGAGGGCTGCCAGGAGCGCCTCCTCGGAGTGGATGAGGGCCGCCACGCTGAGGACCCATCCCGGAACGATCCAGGAGGACCACTCGGGCATCCACAGGAGAGCCCCGGAGCCTCCGATGGCGAACATCCCCCAGAAGACGGCCATAAAATCGAACTTCTCCCAGTAGGTCCAGCGATCGAATTTCGGCATCTCCCCCCGGTCGAAAAACCAGCGGAACATCGCCACGACATCCTTCAGATCCCTGAGATTCGGGACAAGGGAATCGGGTCCGAAGAGACGCTGGAGCCAGCCCTCGGTACCCAGCCCCTTCGGGAAGACAAAACGGATTGCAAGCCGGGCCACATAGAGAAACAGGAAGATCAGTACGGATGCCGCAATGCGGTGAAAGAGTCCGGCCATCGCAGCCCCGCCCCAGAGGCGGATCAGGATCACGGCCCAGGGAGCCGCATAGTATTTCAGCGAAAAGCCCGTCATGACCAGGGTCAGGAACGAGAGGATCAAAAGGACGTGGAGGATGCGGTCCCGCAAGGAGAACCTCTGTATTGAAACGCGATAGTCACTCTCCCCAAGACGACACTCCTGATCGATA
>JAHFBU010000077.1:0-6129 GCA_023249795.1 Syntrophaceae bacterium | reverse complement strand
ATCAGGAGTCCCAGCATGAAGACCAAGGTCCAAAAGAGGACGGGGTACTTTTTCCGGTCATGGAAGTCCGGATGGGATGCGTAGGAGACAAAACGGGGATTGATCCCCTTGTGGCACCGGCCACAGTTCTTCACCAGGTTCCGCGGATGGACGCCGGAGCGGATGTCCGTCTTGGGCAGGACGTTGTGGACAGAATGGCAGTCGGCGCAACCGGCCACCCGCGTGGGATAACCGAGATGGGCCACCTTATGGTGATAGGTTTCCTCATAGGTTTTGACGGCATTGGGGTTGACCCCCGAGCGCTTCATCATCGTCTCGTCAGCGTGGCACTTCTCGCAAACCTTCGAATAGAACTCTCTCGCCTCCCCCGGGTAGGCATCCTGGGAGATGTGGTAGACCCGTGTGTCGTGGAGGCCGTGGCAATCGGAGCAGGCCGCCGAGTCCTGGTTCCCCCGGATGACCGCTTCGGCATGTCCGGAAGCGACATACTCGTCATTGGCGTGGCATTCGGTGCATTTCCTGATGACGTCAAGCTTGAAGTTCGTATCGGCTTTCTTCAGGGCGTGGATCTCCCGATGGCAGTCCGCGCAACGAAAATCCTCCTGAAGATAGTGGAAGTTATTTTTGAATTTCCCGGCGATCTCCTTATGGCAACTCCCGCAGTTGACCGGCGCCGGTTTCGCCTTCCCGGAGATGTGCGTCGCCATGTTCCGGATGTCGGCGTGGCAGCTCGTACAACTGTTGTTCCCGTGGGCCGAGTCTCCGAACCGGACGCGGTAGAGCTCGTCATCGTGGCAGCTCAGGCAGCTTCGTTCCATCTCTCCCGGGGGGGCGGCCGCCGCCGACAACACCGCCCCATACCAGAACCCCGCCAACAGGAAGGTCATAAGAATGATTCGAATCCTGACGCTCATGCCGTGCCTCATCTCCTTTTCGCCGGGGCGGTATACGTCTGCCACCCTTCCATCCCACCGAATAGCCGCTTCACATCGGAGAGCCCCTTCCGGACCAGGTAGCAGGTGACGAGGAAGGAACGCAATCCGCGATCGTCCACGACCAGGACCGGCCGGTTCAGCGGAATTTCCGCATACCGCTCGTGCAGGCGGTAGAGGGGGATGTTGATTGCGCCGGGAAGATGTGCCTCCTGGAATCGCTCCTCCGCGCGGATGTCGAGGATGAGCAGATTCCCCCGCTTCACGAGCAATCGGGCAAGCTGTTCCGGTTTGATCGATTCGGTGGGAACCCTCGGGATCCGTTCCTGCGAAACCGTATCGAAACCCGCCCGTTTCCAGGCGGGCATCCCGCCCCGCAGGACCGATACCCGCTGATAACCCAGTTTGACGGCGATCGCCGCCGCCTCGGCGCTGCGATAACAGCGGTTACTCTCGCAATAGAAAACCAACGGTCGGCTTTTATCCGGCAGGAGCTTCGGCGCCTCGGTTGCGAGCTCCTCGCCGGCAATGCAGATCGAACCGGGGATACTGTGGTCCATGCACTCCAATTGACTCATCACATTGATAAGAATTAGCTTTTCCCCAGACCGGACCATCCGGTTCAATATCGCCGGCTCAAGCAGGTTCGGCGCCGGCTGTGACGTTTGCGGGGGGGAACAGGAGATCAATACCCCCAGGAGCAGCGCCCACCTCCATCCGTTTCCTTCCATGGCCATGTCCTCAACTCGTTATTCAAGCGGCCTCGCGCCGTGGATCCTGTCGGGCCTATTGCGACGGCGGCACACGGGTAATCCCCCATTCGTTCATCTGGGGAAGGGCCTGCGGCCCCTTGAGCTCCGGATAATGGCTCAGGAACTCCCTGATGTTGACCACCTCCGTCTTGGCAAAAAAAGGGGCATCCGCGTCGTGGCAATCCAGGCACCCACCGGGCGCGCCACGCCGTCCCAGCGCCGCTCCGCGTTCGAGCGGAACGACGCCGTGGGCGACGGGATAAGAAGCGGCCGGAATCAAATCTTTTCCCGCCACCAATTTCCCTCTGGAGATTTCGTACCGCCGGTCGGCCACGAAAACAACCTCCCTGAACCCCGCCTCGGTCAAAGCCCCGATCATGCGGGCGATCTCCTTGTCCGTCAGGATCGCCGGTTTCTTCACCTTGGCCCCATCGACGCGGAGCGTTTCAATCGTCGAGATCCCCTTTAGCCCCCGAAAGGCCGCCTGCACGTGGCGCAGGGGAATCGGCCTCACACCGCCGGCGGTCCGTTCACCGAACCACTGGACGCGCTTTGGAAGATGGGGAAGGTAAGCCTCGCCGTACCCCTTGCCCCCCGGCGCCCGCGCGGTCCAGGGCTGCCACGGCGTCCTCGCCCACTCATAATCGTCGGCCCAGGTCACCGTTTCAAACCCCTCTGCCGTAAAGCCGCGTTCCTCTCCCGCACTCAGGTCCAGCAGGGCCATGCCGCGGGCGGGCCGCGCCGTCGCATGGCAGCCGTTGCAGGTGATGATGGCGGTATGGAAGGTCGCCTTCGGGAATTTCTCGGCATGCCGCCTCTCGGGATCGGGCGCCGCCTTCGGCATTCCCTTCGCGGTCGGGCTGTAAAGCCCCTCCTTATGGCAGCCGACGCAGGTTCTCATCCCGACGCCGTCGAGGTCGTCCCGGACGTTCGTCTGCGGGGAGAACCCCTTGGCGATCTGGTGGCTGAGACGCTCCTCCGCCGTCCTCCCCACGAGGGGGTGGCAATCCGTGCATTTGAGACCGGCCTTCGCATGGGCGTCGTGCGGGGCGGCGTTGATCGTCCCCGTATTCTTCCAATCCCCCTCGCCATGGCACTGGAGGCAATTCCGGGGAGCAACGCTCCGGCTGATGAGGCTCCCCCGAAAGCGCCCCTCCGCCGTGAAGAGCCGGCGGTCGCCCCATTCATAGGTCACGGCAGGCCGTGTCGAGAAATCCCAGTTGCCGACGAGGAAGCGGGGATCGTCGGGACCGGCGTCGGGGGCCGCGTGGGTGAATACGGCCCCTTTGATCATTCCGAGGCCTGCGCCCGCCGTCGCCGCCCAGCGGTAGTTCCGGAGCGAGAGTTGCCCGTTGCGCTCCCCCATCCGGTAGGCAGGCAGATGGCAGATCAGGCAGTCCGCCTCGACGACACCGCTCGCGCGGAAGCGGCTCAGGCCGTCCGGCGTAAAGCGGGAGCTGAGATCTCCGTCCAGGGGGTTGGCGCACCCCGCCTCCGCCTCCACGAGGTTCCGGTACAGGTCGGCCCGCCCCTCCTTCGTCCGGCCGTACTCGAGGGGACCGCCGCCGGGGTGACACCAGCCGCAGGCGGACGATTTGATCTTTTTTGCCGGGTTGAGTTTGCCGCCGCCGATCCAGTCGTAGGCGGAAAGGTCGATTCGCCGGATATCCGGGTTCTTCTTGGCGGAGGCGCGCCCCGCCGCCGAAAAGGGAAGCCACTTCCCATACATCCCGGGCGACAGCACCCAGGGCCTGCCGGGATCGTACCGGTCGCTCATGACGTCGAAGCCCTGCTGGAAGTGGTAGCCCTTCGTGATCGTGGCATAGCCGTGACAGATGCCGCAGGTCTTCTTCGGACTGTAAGGATCCGATTGGTTCTGCCGCGGGAAGATGCGCTCTCCCAACCCGTTTTTCAGCCAGACATCCCCGTGGGTCCAATCGGCGCCCCGACCGGCCGCGCAGATCCCGGGGGTCATCATCGGCGGAAAGAGGAGAACCGCCAGAAACGCAAAGGTGAACCTGCCTTTTCGCATAACATCTCTTTATTATTTGTTGATGGATCTGGGGACCGCGATCAGCCCTTCATTGGCCCTGGAACCATTTTCCGGGAGCATCTCCCTCTTGAGAAAACCGCTCCGCTCCATGTGACAGGCATCGCAGGAGCGCGTCCTGTCCGTCCGTTTTTGAATATTGTGCACCGGCGAATTCCAGAAATTGGGAAGGGTGTCGTAATGCTCCATCCCGATCCCGAACGCGGCAAAGGTGTCCCGGGCCGTCGGAATCATACGGAGCGTCGTCAGCATCTTTTTGTCCCGCGGATTCAGCCCCAGCAGAAATCCGGGCTTCGCCGTCGCCCCGGCTCCGTCGTGGCAGGAGGAACACTGCCGGTATTCGCCCGCGCTGTGGCAGCCGTAGCAGGTCACCTTGTCCCGGTGAGCGGCATGGGCCATCTTCGTCGTCAGGAGCTTCTCGTCTCCGATCTTGTGACAGTCCGTACAGGAGGGCCGGTTCTTCACCTCCTGCCTGGAGGCGTAGGCAATGCCGTCCCCGTGCATCTCCGCCTTCTTGTGGCAGTCCGTGCAGATCATCCCCTTTTGGCGGTGGACGTCGGGATGGCCACCGTAGTCGCCCGTAAACTCCGGGTAGACGCGGTCGCCGTGGCAGGAGGCGCAGGTTTTTCCCTCATCCTTCCTGATGAACTTGTGTCCGCTGATGAGGCCGGGGCCGATCCCGCCGACCGGGGGCGCCTTCACGTGGCAGTCCCCGCAGGAGGCGTGGCAGCTCCGGCAGGAGGCCTCGAAGACCTTCTCGTCGAAGTGGTTCGCCTCGGCGGCGGAGAACCGTGCATGAACACCGCTTTTGAGACCCGCCGTCGTGTAGTGGAGCGACTTTTCGTAGGCGCCGGCTATCTGTTTGTGACAGCGGCCGCAGATTTGCGGATTGTCTGACGGGCGCTTGACGAGCCCCGTGTGGGCCGCTTCCCGCCCCCCCCCGGCGTCGTTTCCCTGGTGGCAGAACTTGCAGCCCATCCGGAGATGGGGATCATTCTTCAGCAGCTCGGCATCGACAAGGAACCCCTTGTACCTCTCTTCCGCCCTGACCGGCGGAGGCGCCCCCGCTGCCCCCTCCTTCGCCCCGCCGCCCTCCAATGCGGGCGGCTTGTAAAGCATCTTCATCACCCTGTCGTTCGTGTGGCAGGTGACGCAACTGCTCCTCTCCCCGGCCGGAAAGCCGGGTCCGACCTGCAAGAAGAAAACCAACAAACCCGCCATCGCTCCCAAGATGATTTTCGCCACAACCCGCATCCTAAAATCTCACCTCTTGCGCATCGGTAAAAGAGGCCCGGCCGCATGATCCCCGCGGCGCGCCCCGGCTTAAACGACGGACATGATCTTGGTCAACCGCGTCAGCAGCACCAGATTGGTCAACATCCCTGAAATCTTGAGCCTCCCGGTGAACAGGTGGCCGAGAACCCGCCGGCCCGCCTCGTCGAAATACCACGGGAGGCCGCCGACGATCCTGAGCGCATTGAGATCCATCACGCGGTCGGACGTTGTCCGGATGACGATCCCCGGACTCCCGGCAACCCCCTCCTCGATCCGGAGCTTTCCCCCCGCGAAGACAAGGGTCACGGCTGTTTCGATATCCGTCAGTTCGATCGCCGCCGCCCCGCACATGGCCTCGAAGACCGCCCGCTTCTCCGGCCGCTGCGTCAGGTTCTCCGTCAGCAGCCCCGCAAGGATCCCGGCGAAGGGAACTCCTTCAGCCCGATTTTCGATAAACCCTTCTTCCATGACCATGTCCTCAAGATAATTTTGCGAAAGGAAGGATAGATTTGACAAACTCGTAAAAAGTCGGAAATAAGCTCTCTTTGTCATTCCCGTGAAAACGGGAATCCAATCTTTTCGGGTAACTTGCACCCGTCATAGATTCCCGCTTCCGCGGGAATGACAACTTTTTACGAGGGCGTCAGATTAAATCTGTCCCCCCTTCCCGATAACCTTCTGTTCAAAAAGCCGCCCGATAGACGGCGAGAATCTCTTCCTCGTCAAGGACCATCCGCGGATTGTTGACGATCGCCCCGTCGGAGAGGCTCAGGCCCGCCGCCTTGACCAGCTCTTCCTCTTTCGCACCCGTTTCCGAAAGACAAAGCGGATGGCCGATCAGCCGCAGGAAGGCGCCCATCTCCGCAATGGCCGCATCGGCGGCTGCGAGATCATCCATCCCCTTTTCACGGACCCCAAGCGCCTCGGCAACCATCGCGTAGCCCTCCGCCGCTTCATCCCGGTTGAATGCCATGACATGCGGAAGGAGGATCCCGTTGGCGATCCCGTGGGGCACGCGGGCGACCGCGCCGAGGGAGTGGGCCATCGCATGAACCAGGCCGACCATCGCGTTTCCGAATGCCCATCCGGCCATCGTCGCGGCGAGCTGCACCTGGCCGCG
>JAHFBU010000315.1 GCA_023249795.1 Syntrophaceae bacterium | reverse complement strand
GACGGACCTTGCCGATATTCGGAAGGATGGACCCGATCCCGATAATGTCGTAGCTCTTCCCGGTGATCTCGGCCGTGAAATCCTCCAGCGTCGGGAAATCCAGCAGGGTGCAGGGGGCATCCAGATTGTTCTGGATCATCATCAGCCCGAAGGAGCGATGAAACATCCTGAGCGAGAATCCCCCCTGAACGCGGGTGACCTGATTCTGGTAGAGTTCCATCGGGTTGATTTTGCGGCTTCCGTATTCGTCATCCTTGGCGTAGGGCCCGAAGACGCTCGTCAGCAGCACGCGGGCGCGGCTTCCGAGGGGGTGGACGGGTTGGTTCTTATTCGGCATGATCTTCTCCTTTGTCTTCCGGGGACACGTTCCGATCCCTTCGGGCCTCCGGAACATGTCCCCCGACGTTCCGATTCCTTCGGGCTTCCGGAACATGTCCCCGACGGTCCGATCCCTTTGGGATGGGGACACCTTGCTGCAAGATGTCCCCACGTGTCCCCAACGCCTCTCGGCTCAGGATGGGGACGTTAGTCGATGTTCATGCGATTGTGAAGTGGCAAGTTGCTGTTTTACAATACTTTTACAATTTGAAGACGGCAAACGGAAAGGTTACGACTGAAACAGGCGAAAGGGGTGCAAGGGTTCCTTCGCTGATTTTTCAAGGTCGCCTTGCTTCTTCATGAATAGTGTCTATACTAAAGGCGAAATAATAAGCATCACCCAAAACGGGACATGCAAGGTAAAAACAATAAATGAAAGGATTCAAGTTCGCCAAAAATGCAATCGACCATACTTGTCGGCCGATTGCCCGGCTTTTCGGGTATCATCCACCGCTAAGGATTCCTAAGATCGTGAAGGAGTCTTTTGCGGATACGATTCCAAGTATCAGCGTGAGCCTGAACATCATGAGTTTTAATATCCGGCGCGGGACAAAGCGAGACGGCAGAAATCACTGGATATATCGGCGGGACCTTGTGCATGAAATCTTGAATCAATATCACCCGGATGTATTAGGCCTGCAGGAAGCATTAGACTTTCAAATCTCGGAGATCGGCGCCATGCTCCCCGGATACGAGAACGTCGGCGTTGGAAATTTAGGCGGCAGCAAAGGGCTGCATAACGCCATTTTTTATGATGCGAATCGGTTCTCTCTATCTGAAGAAGGTACTTTTGGGCTGTCAGACACACCCGACATCCCGGGGTCAAAGGGGTGGGGAAACATCATCCCGCGTATTTGCACGTGGGTGCGGCTGATTGAAAAAACATCTCATCAGGCTGTATATTTCTATAATACCCACCTGGATCATCTTTCTCTCCGTTCAAGAAAGAAAAGCGTTGTCTTGTTGACCAAGCGCATTCATACCCGGTCGTTCCCGGACCCTTTTGTGCTGACGGGTGATTTCAATGCCAGGGAGAGGAGTACGCCTGTTCAATATCTAAAAGGTAAAATTCCTCTGAAACTTGAATTAAAAGTCAAAGTGTCAAATCCTGTTCCTTTAAGGGACACCTTCCGGGTACGAAATCCTGAAAATCGACATACCGCTACCTTCAATGGGTTTGGCAGATATTTTTTCCGGTTAAAACTTGATTATATTTTTGTCCCCGCTTCGGTATTGGTCATAGAAGCAATGATTATTCAACTGCGACGAAAAAAATGTTATCCGTCTGACCATTTTCCGCTTTTTGCCCATATTCATTTACCTGTGACATTTGCTGCCTCAGATTCTCATCCCTTTATCAAGAAGGCGGTCAACCATTAGGCGGGTGGGAGAATATATGGGTATATGCCGCTTTCCGGCAGCGCTGCAACATGGCCACAGCAGACTTATGAGCGCATGGAGCCGACACACTATGCAACTGGCGGTTCTGGCCATCCTGCTCCTGGGAGGCTGCGGATCGCTACCCAGAATTAATCCCGATATGGCCATGTGTCCGTCACGCCCGCACCAGATCGAGGGTTCGCGCGGACCGTTGAGCAACCAGCAGAGCAAAGCCATACTTGCCCGGCTCCTGAGCGGCATCGACGACGCCAATATCTTTGAGCGCCACCTGGCGCTGACGGAA
>JAHFBU010000076.1 GCA_023249795.1 Syntrophaceae bacterium | reverse complement strand
TGCATGCATTGTCATCATTCTTTGTCCCCGCTACCGCCTACGCCCCGTTAACCACGATATTTGCGGCCGCCTTCAGCCGCTTAACAATCGCTTCCATGGCTCCCTGCTGCCTCAGGCTTTCAAGATGGGCCTTTATCTGTTTCTTCACATCCGCATCCAGCTTGACCATCTGGGGAGCCTGGCGATCGATAACCTGAATGATATGATACCCGAATTTCGTCTCCACGACGGGGCCGATAGCATTCTTCGCCTGGGAAAAAGCCGCATCATCAAATGGCTTGACCGTCTGGCCGCGGCCAATGGATCCAATATCCCCGCCTGCCTGCTTGCTCGGACAATCGGAATTTTTCGCGGCCAGATCGGCGAAATCGGCTCCCCCGACAAGTTTCTTCCGTAAGTCTTCGGCCTTCGCCTTTTTCTCCACCAGCTTCTTTTCCGTATCTTCAGGAGATTTACCCACCAGGACATGCCGCACGTGAGCGGTCTCCGGTTTCATGAATTTGTCCTTGTTTGACTCATAAAAAACGGCAATCTCCTTGTCCGTGATCTTGACCTTTCCCCCCAACTCCTTTTCGATCAGTTTGTTGACCTTGATTCTCATTCCGATGTCATCACGCATTTTTGCCATGTTGATCTGCTTTTTCTTGGCGAGCTCATCAATCGTCACCCCCGCGGGTAGCTGGGATTTCATCCGCTCCATGACCGCCGGGATCTCTTTTTCGATCTCTTTGTCGCTCGCAGTCACCTTTTTTGCGGCGACCTCCTTGTTCATCAGCACAAAAACCACAAAATCATCGACCAGGCCTTTGCGAATATCCGCCTTTGCCTGTTCAATCTGATCGGCGGGGATTTGCCCTTTATACTGAGCCAACTGCTGTTGTATTTGCGCGTTAAGCTGCGCTTTCGGCAGCTTGACCCCATCCACTTCCACGGCAGTCCCCGCTTCGTCCGCCTTTTTCTCCGTGCCCGCAGACTGCGCCGCCGCCGATGCGGCGTACGGCGCCGTCACTCCGTCAGAACCCGGCGCCACTGTCGTCTTCTCCGTCTTTGCCTTCTCTTCCTTCGAGCTGCAGCCGACAGCCACACCCAGAATCAGTGAAAAGGCCATCATGACCACCGCATACCGTCCTATTTGTTGAATCACGATCCGTCCTCCCAGCGACAAATTTTATTTATACTCTCTCTGTTGCCGATTCTCCTTCCCCTTGGCACGGCGGAGAGAACCGGGTAAATGTTGCGGAAGTATATGCATTCGTGCCGAATACGTCAAGCTCAAGTCATCTATGATTTTGGAAAATGGGATCGAAGCTCTTCCAGAATGCGGGATTGAGTGCAGGGCTCCGGTATTCCCGCAGGCATCATCTCGATCGAGGGAATCGTCTCTCCCATCCGTTCGAGAAGCCCCCTAAGCCCCTCGAACATGGCTTGGGGAGGAAACGCCGAACGGCTGAGGTGATGAACCAGCCTCAGGGTCTTCAGGCCATCGAACCATACATGGAACTGTCTTCGGAGATGGACCGGATCGGGGCAGTTACGCCGGATGCCCTGCCAATCTTTCGCGAAGCGGCTGAGATCGAGATAAAGCTTCAGGTCAGGATGGATTTTTTGAGCGGCATTCATAACGGCTTCCGAATCCCTGTCCGGATCGGCCTCCATACCGGACAGCCACTCCTGAAGGATCCCAAAAATTCTGGGATCATAGAGGAGGTACTCATCCCTTTCTCCGGTCATAAACCGCAGTACCCGTCGCCCGGTTCCAAACGGCACCCTGTCCGACGGCCGCGGCGAAGGATAGACGGTTGTTGTCTTGATGACACCGACACTTCCGACCTTGGCCAATTTGTTGAGGAAGTGAAAATCCTCCGCCGCAGCCCGCCGGTTCATCCCGCGGACATCGACATATGCATGCGCCGTACAGGCCATGGTGGAGCCGATGGCGTGAAAGGCGTAGGGAGAACCCGCGGATGAAAGACCCATCACATAGGCCCGCAGAAAAATCTCATAGCAGCAAATCGCTGCCAGCAGCCTTGGGTCGGCGGGCATCTGATGGGCATAACCCGCGACGGCCGCCGGATCGTCCGTCTCTGAAAAATGGGTGTCAATCGCCGCAAGATAGTTCCCCAGCACCAACGTATCCGCGTCGAGGCAGTAAATCACCCCTCCGCCCGGTCCCCGTCCGTCGAGGAGAGTCAGGGCGGCATCCATGCCGATTTTCCTTGCCGTCCCCACACCTCCGTCTTGTTCCGGGATCTCGAGACCCGGCGAAGAGGCGTCGATCCATCCGAGACGAAGCCCACTGCCGGCGATTTGCCGGAGATCGTCGCGCATCTTCGTTGTTTCTGAATGCAACCGGGCGTCTCCGCAAAAGAGACCCTCTAAAAGTCTCAGCGTCTTCTGATTGTCGCGGATCTGCTCCGGGGCGGCCGAGGGAGCCTTATGGTTGTTCACAACGCAGAGGACAAGGGTTTTGGCAAGTTCGTCAGGCGGATTTTTTGCAATACAGGCCAGGGCGGCAAAGAGGGATGCGCTCTCCGCCAAGGCAGGGATGACGACGGCCCTTTCCAGCCCCTCAGTCGAAATCGTCAGGATAGGGCGGTTCATCCGAGTTCCGTAATGCTGAAGATATTTGGCAATTTTGAGCGAACGGTTCATTCCGCCAGCTCCGCAATCATGTCCAGTGCTGCGTCCGGGTCTGCGCCTTCGATCCAGCGAATGCGAACGCCGTTTCTTTCCATCTTCCGGAACCAGGTTTCCTGTCGCTTGGCAAATTGGTGTATACGGGTATTCAATGTCTGGAACATCTGCTCCCGCGTGATTTTCCGCTGCAGGTAAAGTCCGATATAACGATATTCCAGACCGAAGGATTCGAGCCTGTCCCATGAGATCCCGCGGTTGTGAAGGTGACTGACCTCATCGATCATCCCGGCCTCCAGGCGGTTCTGAAGGCGAAGCGTGATTTTCCGGCGCAGATCGCTCCGGTCACAGCGGATTCCGATGACCAGCGGCGAAACCGTTACGGGTGTTTCCGCGGCATGGGGATGTTCCCTGGAAAATTCGGCGATCTCAATGGCCCGGACGAGCCTTTTGGGGTCAACGAGGTCTGTGGTGTTGTGAACAGCCGGACGAAGCGAGCGCAGACGCCGGCGGAGGGATCCCATCTCCTCCCCCGCGAGTTTTTCGCGAAGACTTTGATCTGCGGTAACCGCAGGCATCCGATATCCCCGGAGCACCGAATCCAGATAGAGCCCGGTCCCCCCTGCCAGAATCGGAATCTTCCCCCGCCGCAGGATTTCCTGAAAACAAGGATAGAAAAGTGTTTGAAATGCAAAAACGTTGAATTCATCCGACGGATCGCAGATGTCGATCAGGTGAACCGAAACCGCGTCTTCCCCGCTGCCATAATCGGAGAGCTCCTTCCCCGTTCCCAGATCCATTCCCCGGTAGACCTGACGTGAATCCGCCGAGATGATCTCTCCTCCGATTTCCCGTGACAGACGGATTGCGAGCCCCGTTTTCCCCGACGCGGTCGGTCCCAGGACGACAAGAAGATTCCAGCGTTCTTGGAAGCTTCGGATCACCTTGTCTTCGATGACCATGGAGTTCGCGCCTTTAACGTTTCTCATTGGATCCGAAATGGTCCGCGGAAACACCCTTGATGGCCTCGCAAGAAGTCCGGAGATAAAAAAATGTCCCGGCCGCTTGTGGCGACCGGGACAAAAACGGTTGAAAAGGTTTCCCTACAATGGCTGTACGTTCACTGCAGCAGGGCCTTTATTACCCTGCTCGATGTCAAAGCGAATTCTCTGACCCTCATAAAGCGTCTTGAAGCCTTCGCCCTGAATGGCACTGAAATGGACAAAAACATCCCCGCCCTCATCATTCTCAATGAAGCCAAACCCTTTTTTCTCGTTGAACCACTTTACCTTACCTTCTGCCAAAGCTGTAACCCCCCTTTCCTAAGATTTGTTCAAGCGGGCTTCGCAGCCCGGAGACATAAAAAAACCACCCCTTTTCAGAACCGCGTCCTGAACCGGTGATGGCTTGATTGTCTGCAATATATGAACACCCAACTTTTCCCTGCCCCGCCATTCTTTGTTATCTCATCGCATCAAACGTGCTTCTTTCTCTCGGGCGGTCGGTGCAAATTAACACCGTTTTTTTAAAATGCAAGCATTTTTTATCAATTGGGGGGTATCGATCCCTATTTTTTCCCAGTCCCAAACCTGTTTCTCAGAAACTGGAGCAGAAGACGGACCCCCACCCCTGATGCACCCTTGGGGATATAGGGCCTTTCTTTGGCAAGCCAGGCCGGTCCCGCGATGTCCAGATGGACCCAGGGGATGCCTCCCGTGAATTTGCTTAAGAATGCGGCCGCTGTAATAGCCCCGCCCGCCCTGCCGCCGGAATTCTTGTAATCCGCGGCATCTCCCTCGATCAGTTCATGATACTCTTCCCAGAGCGGCAGTTCCCACACCTTTTCCCCGGTCAACTCGCCGGCTTCGTGTATCTCCCGCTTGAGATCGTTGCCCGTTCCCATCATGCCGATCACGTGATCGCCCAGGGCCACGACACAGGCTCCCGTCAGTGTCGCCAAATCAATGATCGCTGAGGGCTTGAATCGGCCGGCGTAGGTTAGCGCGTCCGCGAGGATCAGGCGCCCTTCGGCATCGGTCGTCACGATCTCGATCGTCTGGCCCGAGAGTGATTTGAGGATATCGCCCGGCTTGTAAGCCTTTCCGCCCGGAAGGTTTTCCGTTGCCGGAACGATTCCGACCAGATTCACCGGCAGGCCGAGTTCCGCCGCGGCACGGACGGCGGCAATCACCGCCGCCCCGCCCGCCATGTCCGTCTTCATCTGATCCATCTTTTCAGACGGTTTGATGGAGATCCCGCCGCTGTCGAAGGTGATTCCCTTTCCGACCAGCGCAATGGGCGGACCCGACTTCTTCCCTCCTTGGTATTCGAGGATGATCAGGCAAGGCGGCTCATCGCTTCCCCGGGCCACCCCCAGGAGGGCATTCATCCCGATTTCCTTCATCCGGGCGGCATCGAGCACCGTACAGCGGATATTTTTCCCCTTGGCGATTTTTCGGGCCTCGCCCGCCAGATCGGACGGGGTCATCTCATTCGCCGGCGCGGAAACGATATCCCGTGCAAAGGCGGTCGCCGCGGAGATGATTTCAGCCGTTTTCGCCGCGGACCGGATTGCCTTGTAAGTTCCCTCTTCCGCCAGAATCGTAAATTGCGCGACCTCGCGTCCCTGTTCCCCATCGACCGTCTTGAACGGCAGAAACTGGTATAGCCCGAGGAGGACCCCTTCCACGGCGGCCTCCGCCATCCTTTCGAGCGGATAATCCATGCACGGGATGTCAAGCGAGGTGGAAAACCCGCTGATGTTCAGGGAACGGATCTTTTGCGCGGCCCTGGCGAATGCCCCCCGCAGACGATCCGGCGTGAAATCCGATCTCTTCCCCAAACCCACGACGATGATGCGTTCGACTGGAAAATGGTCACGGGTATAGAGAACGGCCGTCTCATTCTTCCTGCCTGTAAAATCACCCCGGCGGAGCAGCTCTCCGATCAGGCCTCCACTCTTTTCATCCAGCGGAGCGGCAACGCCCGCAAGCGCGGTTTCGCCCTCGAAGAGAGTCACGACTGCCGCTTCGGTCGTATACCCCGGCAGGCTGCCTTTTCTGACGTGAATCTTCATATCGTCCTCCGCGCTTCTGATCTGGGTGAACAAACCTGAATCCAGGTGGTACCATGGTTGAAAGGAGTGGCGTCCGAAACCGGCATACAATAAAAAAGGGGCAAGCCGAAGAGCACTACCCCCTTTACTGTTTGGAGGCGGCATCCGGATTTGAACCGGAGAATAACGGTTTTGCAGACCGCTGCCTTAGCCACTTGGCTATGCCGCCCTTCGGAAGAGAAAAAAATGGAGCGGGCGAACGGATTTGAACCGTCGACGTCCACCTTGGCAAGGTGGCACTCTACCACTGAGTTACGCCCGCTCAGTTTGTGATGGCGCGTGAATATAGCAAATAAAAATCGTTTGTCAATATAATATTCAGACCTTTTTCCGGACGCCGGCCCGATAAAATTTGAGAAAGTAATCGAGGCCGGAAGTGACGGTGAGAACCAAGGCGATGAAGAGGATCACCAGGCCGACGGCATGCGCATTTGCACCGATAAACGGGTAATGAATCATCAGGGCGGAGACGGCAAAGATCTGGCAGAGCATCTTGCGTTTCCCCGGAGGGCTTGCCGGGATGACCATCCCTTCGGAAGAGGCGATGTTGCGGATACCGTCCACGGCGAAATCCCGGATGATGATGACGGCAACGATCCAGGCGGGAATCCTGCCGATCGGGATCATCAAAATCATCGCCGTATTGACGATCATTTTGTCGGCGATCGGATCGAGGAACTTTCCCATTGTCGTGACGATCCCATATTTTCGGGCAATGTATCCGTCGAGAATATCCGTCAGGGCCGCAGCGATGAAGAGGAGCGCGATAAACAGGCTCATCATCGGTCCCGGATCAAGGAGGAGGCCGAAGAGCACCGGGATCACGCCGATCCGGAGCATGGTGATGGTATTGGGGAGGTTGAAGACCTCCCTCTTCTCTTCCGGAATGGGCAACCGGTCAAACGACCGTTTCAGAAAATCGATCACAACTGAGAATCTCCTCGCCGTCCTGTTTCACTTTTTCCCATACTGTTCCAGACATTTCCGGGAACAGAAATAGACCGGCTTCCCGTCGATCTCCTTCCGGAAGGCCTGGCTTACGGGAACGTAGGCATGGCACTGCGGATCTTCCACAAGGTCTTCCCCGGCGGCGGGGGTGATGATTTTTTCCGGACCGGCCTTTCCGCCGACCTCCGGCAAGCTCTTACCAATCAGCCTGTACAGAAGGTAAATCACGATAATGCCGATGAGCAACTTGAACATCTTTATGATCTCTCCTCATCATCTTTTTTTCCCGCGGCCTATCCGCCCCGGATCTGCCGTTCGCCTGCTATCCCGTAATGCAACGCTCGACGGTGGACGCATCCGTGAGGCGATCCAACAGACCGCGGATGGAAATACCGAAGGCGGGGTGAATCGCATAGGAGGCGAGCTCGCAGAGCGGCTCAAGGACAAAACGCCGCCGATGCATCTCTGGATGGGGAATCACGAGCCCCTCCTCCGCGACGACCTCCTGACCGTAGAGAAGAAGATCCAGATCGATGATGCGCGGCCCACCGCGCGGACCCTCCGTACGTCCCATCTCGCGCTCAACCCCTTTCAAGGCTTCAAAGAGTTTTCGGGGCCTTAAGCCCGTTCGGATCTCCGCCACGGAGTTGATGAACCATGCCTGGTCCCTGGTTCCGACCGGTTCCGTCCGGTAGAGGGAAGAGCCGCGGAGGAGGCGTGTTTCGGGAATCGCCCCGAGGCGCCGGACGGCATCCCGGCACCCAACGACCGGATCTCCCATATTGGCCCCGATCCCGATGAAGGCAACAACCCCCGGCACCCCTTTTTCGGACGGCTCAAAGGATTCCATTTCGCCCCCCGCGATTATCTCTTCAGGCCGAGGACATCCTGCATGTCGTAGAGACCATTATCGCGTCCTACAACCCAGAAGGCCGCCCGGATCGCACCCCGGGCGAAATTGTCGCGGCTGTGGGCCCTGTGGATAAATTCAAGCCGCTCCCCCATCCCGCCGAAGATCACGGTATGC
>JAHFBU010000314.1 GCA_023249795.1 Syntrophaceae bacterium | reverse complement strand
GCGGGATTCAGAATGGACGTCCCGGCTCCTCCAATGACACTGACAGCCTTTCCACCGCCGCCGCCCGACCATCCGGGGCGACTTCCACCATTACCCCTTGGAGACGGACATCCCCCTTGGCTACTTCGAACTTATTGGGAATCTGAAGGAGAAACCGCTGCAGGATGTTTTCTTTCTTGATTCCGATCACGGAGTCGAACGGACCGGTCATGCCGGCGTCGGTGATATACGCGGCGCCTCCGGGGAGTATCCGTTCATCCGCCGTCTGGACATGCGTGTGGGTCCCCAGAACCGCTGTGACCTTGCCGTCCAGATACCAGCCCATGGCTATCTTCTCTGAGGTCGCCTCCGCATGCATATCCACGATGATCACACGAGCCCTCTTTCTCAATTTCTCAAGTTCCCGCTCGGCCGTCCGGAAGGGACAGTCGATAGGGTGCATAAAGATCCGGCCCGCCAGATTGAGTACCCCGACAGAAATTCCGCCCGAGGCATGGACCACCACGCTTCCCCTGCCGGGCGCCCCTTCAGGGTAATTGGCCGGCCGGAGCAGCGTCTCGTCATCGTCCACGAATTCCAAGACCTCTTTTTTATCCCAGATATGATTTCCTGAGGTTAGAACATCGATGTGGGCTCCATACAGCTCTTCGGTGATCTCCGCGGTCACTCCGAATCCCGACGCGGCATTCTCGCAGTTGGCGATTACGAAATCGATCCGGTGTTCCTCGATGATCCGGGGCAGAAGTTAGCAGATGGCCCTTCGCCCGGGCTTGCCCACAATGTCCCCAATAAAGAGTATCTTCATCAAGATATCCTATCGCGCAAAATCGGAAACGCGCGTCTCCCTGATGACGGTCACCTTGATCTGTCCCGGGTATGCCAGCTCCGCCTCGATCTTTTTGATGATGTCCTTGCAGAGCATTACTGTGTCGTTGTCGGAGATCTTCTCATTCTCCACCATAATCCGGATCTCCCGCCCGGCCTGGATCGCAAAGCACTTATCGACTCCATTGAACGACTTTGCAATATTCTCAAGCTCCTCAAGACGTTTGACATAGCTCTCCAGCATCTCCCGCCTCGCCCCCGGCCTTGCCGCCGACAGGGTGTCCGCCGCCTGGACCAAAACGCCAAGCAGGGTGTTGGTCCTGCCGTCATCGTGGTGGGTTGCGATCGCCTGGACGATGCGCGGGGTTTCGCCGAACCGCTTCGCATAATCGGCGCCAATCGCGGCATGTGTTCCCTCTACCTTGTGGTCGATGGCTTTGCCGATATCGTGCAGGAGACCCGCCCTTTTTGCCTCCTTGATGTTCATCTTCAATTCGGCTGCCATCATCCCCGTCAGATAGGAAACCTCGATGGAATGCTGGAGAACGTTCTGGGAATAGCTCGTCCGATACTTGAGGCTGCCGAGCAGCGTAATCAACTCGGGGTGCAGCTCATGGATACCGACATCGAAAGAGATCCTTTCCCCTGTCTCCTTGATGATCGCATCCACCTCCGACCTCACCTTTTTGACGATCTCCTCAATCCGGCCCGGGTGGATCCGGCCATCGGTGATCAATCTCTCCAGGGAAAGGCGCGCCACTTCGCGCCGCACCGGATCGAAGCTGGAAAGCACAACCGCCTCCGGCGTATCATCGACGATCAGGTCAATCCCCAGTGCCGCCTCGATCGCCCGTATGTTCCGCCCCTCCCGGCCGATGATTCTCCCCTTCATCTCATCATTGGGAAGGTGGACCACCGAAACTGTGTTTTCAGCCACATAATCTCCGGCACCGCGCTGGATCGCATATGCAATGACCTCCCGCGCCGAATTATCGGCCGTCCGCTTGGCCTCCTCCTCGATCTTCCGGATCATCAATGCGGCATCGCGCTTGGCATCCGCTTCCATCGACTGAATGAGGTATTTCTTCGCTTCCTCCGAAGTGATACCAGCGATCTGTTCCAGCTTGCTCTTCTGCTCTTCCAGCATCCGGTCGGCACATTCGTGCTTCTCGTTGAGCTGGGATTCTTTTTGCAGAATCGCCTTTTCCCGGTTTTCGATGGCCGTTTCTTTTTGCGACAG
>JAHFBU010000313.1:1523-2072 GCA_023249795.1 Syntrophaceae bacterium | reverse complement strand
ATTGCGTGGAGAAAAAGATCCGCCTCTTCGAGACCGGCCTCAAGACGCGAAATTTTCAGCAGGAGTTTTTTCAGGACCTGGACGATCCGGTTTTGATCGAGAGGGTCGGCGCGGAACCGATCGAGAAACTCAAAAAAGACCTCGAGCTTCTTGAAGGGGCGGGTCACCCGTTTGGCCGGGAAAGCTTTCTCAACGGGGAGATCAGCCCGGTTTTCTTTGGATCGGCCGTAAATAATTTTGGGGTTCAGGAGCTCCTCGACACGTTCGTCAACCAGGCCCCTGGCCCCTTGCCGCGGCCCGCTGACACGAGGACGGTCTCGCCGGAGGAGGCGCAATTCACCGGGGTCGTTTTCAAGATTCAGACCAACATGGACCCGAAGCATCGCGACCGATGCGCCTTCCTGAGGATCTGTTCCGGGGAATTTCAGGAGGGGATGACCGTCTTTCACGTCCGGCACGACCGCGAGTTCAAGATCAGCAACGCGATCCGGTTTCTTTCGCAGGAAAGGACGAACATCGAATACGCCTATGCGGGCGACATCATCGGCA
>JAHFBU010000313.1:0-1513 GCA_023249795.1 Syntrophaceae bacterium | reverse complement strand
TTTTTCAGGCATTCCACAATTTTCGCCCGATATTTTTTGCCGCGTGGAGCTCCGTAACCCGATCAAGAACAAGCAGCTACAAAAAGGGCTGGAGCAGTTGGCGGAAGAGGGGACGTCCCAGATATTTCGCCGAAAACACAACTCCGAGACGATCATCGGCGTGGTGGGGGAGTTGCAACTGGAGGTGGTCAAGTTCCGCCTCTTGCACGAGTATGGGGCCGAGGCGGTCTTTATTCCGCTCCCCTATACCGCCTCGCGCTGGTTTCATGTGGCGGACAAGGCGACGATGGAGAAATTTGTCAGCTACCATCATGCGGCGATCGTCTATGACGTGCGCGGCTATCCGATGATGCTCTTCAAGGGGGATTGGGAGAAGGATTACATCGAGAAGGAAAACCCGAAGGTGACGTTCTGCTCAAGCCTGTTGCATTACTTGGGGAATTTGAACGGATAATCCCCACAGCCCGGCCAATTGACATTTTGGGCAAAATACCTAAGACTGAGACCCTTATGATAACGAAAAAATTAAAGGTCGGCGTGCTGGGAGGCACCGGGATGGTGGGGCAGCGGTTTGTCTCCCTGTTGGAGAATCATCCGTGGTTTGAGGTGACCTGCGTGGCGGCCTCTCCCGCCTCCGCGGGAAAGAGCTACGAGGCGGCGGTGGCGGGGCGGTGGCAGATGAAGAGCCCGATCCCTCAGTCGGTCGCCAAACTGACGGTGAAGAGCGTCGTGGACGACATGGACCAGATCGCCCGCGAGGTCGATTTTGTCTTTTCCGCCGTCGATATGGACAAGGCGGAGGTGAGGAAGCTTGAGGAGCAGTACGCCGCCAAGGATGTCCCGGTCGTTTCCAATAATTCGGCCCATCGATGGACGGAAGATGTCCCAATGATCATCCCGGAGGTCAATCCGGATCACGCCGAACTCATCGCCGTTCAGAGAAAGAATCGCGGTTGGAAGCGGGGGCTGATCGCCGTCAAACCGAACTGCTCGATTCAATCCTACGTCCCGATCCTCAAGGCGCTGGAGGAGTTTCGTCCGAAGCGGGCGGTGGTTACCACCTGTCAGGCGATCTCGGGGGCGGGAAAGACCTTCGAGACCTGGCCGGAGATGATCGACAACGTCATCCCGTTTATCAAGGGAGAGGAAGAGAAGTCGGAGAAGGAGCCGTTACGGGTGATGGGGACGCTTCGCGACGGCAAGGTCCAGCCGTCCCAGATGACCATCTCGGCCACCTGCATTCGCGTCCCGGTGAGCGATGGGCATATGGCGAGCGTAGCGGTGGAGCTGGAGAAGCAAGCAACCCCGGAGCAGATCATCCAGGCGATTGAAGGGTTTGTGAATCCCCTCGCCGGTCTCGACCTCCCGAGCGCGCCGAAGCAATTCATGAAGTATTATCCGGAACCCGACAGGCCGCAGACATTGAAAGACAGGGACTTTGAGAAGGGGATGGGGGTCACGGTGGGACGTCTGCGGAAGGAGACGATCCTCGGGTGGAACTTCGTTGCCCTCT
>JAHFBU010000312.1 GCA_023249795.1 Syntrophaceae bacterium | reverse complement strand
ACCCTGCCGTTCAATTCTGTTGGAGGATTTCGAGGAGCTCCGGACCGAAGCGGTGCGAGACCTCGGCGGAGAGGAGCCCGGGTCCGGCCATGGTCCGAAGGGACACGGCTTCAAGACGCGCAAGGGCGACGAGTTGCGAATCGGGCAGGAGCATGAAGCAGGCGCGGTTGATCTCTTTTGCCTTTTCGAAGCGCCAGCGGTAGAGCAGCCGAAGCCGCTCCTTCTGCCCGGAGGTCAGTTGGGCATAGCCCGGGAGCTTCCGGTGGCCCAGCCGGTCAAGGGCCCTCGGCCGCCAGACAACCGCGGTCAACCCGGCGAAATGGTGTTTTGCCTCCTTCTCCAGACCCTTTTCACGCAGTTCCATGTCCAGTTTCCGGCAGAGCTCGGGCAGATGGGCCGTGTCGAGCGCGGCATAGTCCAACTGCTCCTCGGAGAGGGGGCGGATATCCCACCGGGAGCGCTGCATCTTCTTCTCCAGGATGACGCCAAGGATGTTTTCGAGAAGCGTCGAGAGGGCGAGCTGCCGAAAGCCCAGCAGCGCCGCGGCACGGTGGGTATCGAAGATGTTCCGGAAGGCGAAGTCATAGTCCCGCTTCAGGATACGGATGTCGTTGTCACCGGCGTGGAATATCTTGAGGACGTCCGGGTCGATCAGGACGTCGCCGAGAAAAGAGAGGTCGAGCTTCTCCGCCAGCGGATCGATCAGCCAGGTCCTCTTCTCCGTTTGGACCTGGAGAAGGCAGAGTTTATCCCGGAAGTAGCGGAACGAGTCGTACTCCGTATCGAGGGCGATCACCGGCGCCGAGCGAATCGACTTTTCGGCCTTTGCCAGTGCTGCCGGCGTATTGACGAATGTCCAAGCCTTTTTCAACATGCGGTCTATTCCTTCTGTTGCGTTTCGCCGATGTCCATATCAGACTTTTCAGCGGATCGCTATCCTGAATGCAAAATTCGTTAGAAGAAATGCGGCCATGACGGCAAGCGCACCCAGATCGCGTCCGGAAAGCGCCAGCTCCCGGAGCGTCGTCCTGGGGCCGCGACGGTAGCCCCGCGCCTCCATGGCAATGGCGAGCTCGTCGGCGCGGCGGAAGGCCGAGAGGAGCAGGGGAACGGCAAGCGCCGTTGCGGCGCGCGTCCTTTGCCCGAGGCTGCCCGACGTGAAGTCGGCGCCTCGCGCCATATGCGCCATCCGTATCCGGTCGTACTCCTCCAGGAGTATCGGCATGAAACGCAACGCCATCGCGATCATCACGGCGAGATCCTGCGACGGGACCCCCACCCTGGAGAGCGGTCGGAGGAGCCGCTCGATTCCCCCGACGAGGTCGGAGGGGGGCGTTGTCAGCGTGAGGACGGCGGCGCCCAGCACGAGGCAGGCAAACTGCCAGGTCACGTAAAGAGCCCGGAAGAGGCCTTCCTGCGTGATTTTGACCGGCAGGGGGGCGAATGACGGGATCGGGGGTCCCTCGGTGAAGAGGAGGTGTACGAGAAAGATCATCGCCATGAAAAACGCCACGGGCCGGAGCGCCCCCAATGCCTGTGCGGGGGTCATACGCGCCGCCGCGAAGACTGCGGAGAGGAAGGCGCTGATCAGCAGGATTTCCGCCGCCGTTGCCCCAAAGATGACGATACTGAGCGCGACGACGGAGAGGATCTTCACCCGCGGGTCGAGGTGGTGAACGACCGTGTCGCCCGGCAGGTACTGCCCCAGACGGATCATGATGGGCACCCCCCCGGAAGACCATCAAGACCGACGGCAATCAGCAGCTCCGTCTTTGCGAAGACCTCCGCAGGCGTTCCGATCATGAGCGGCCGCCCCCGGTCCATGACCACGACCCGGTCCACCCCTGCCACGTCCCGCATGTTGTGGGCGATGTGGATGATCGCCATTCCCGCCCGGTTCAGTTGCCGGATGATCTCCAGGACGCGCTGCCTTCCCGCCGGATCAAGATAGGCCGTGGGTTCGTCGAAGGCGATATAGCGGGGGTTCATGGCGACCACGCCGGCGATGGAGAGGAGGCGTTTCTCCCCGCCCGAGAGGGTATGGGGGGGGCGTTTCTCGAAACCCGTCATCCCGACCATCGCCAGAGATCCATCGACGCGGCGCCGGATCTC
>JAHFBU010000075.1 GCA_023249795.1 Syntrophaceae bacterium | reverse complement strand
CAAGATTCCGGATTACCACCTGGAGATGGCCGTCGATCTGCTGGCCGATATTTTTACCGGCTCACGCTTCGCCGAGGAGGAGATCAGCCGTGAGCAGTCGGTGATCATTCAGGAGATTCGGATGGTCGAGGATACCCCCGACGATCACATCCATGATTTCTTCGATGGGATGTTCTGGAAAGGAGATCCCCTCGGTCTGCCCATCCTCGGAACGAAGGCGAGTGTCGAATCTTTCCGTCGCGACGATTTGTTCGGTTTCTTCCAAAGCCACTATGGGGGAGGCAATCTCACTCTCACCGCGGCCGGGAATCTCCGGCACGATCGTTTTGCGGAGCTGGTAAAAGAATCCTTTGGATCGCTTTTTGGGTCATCCCCCCGCCGACCGGACCGTTTCCCCACAGCCATACCGGGAAGGGCCGTTCTCCGGAGGGAACTGGAACAGGCGCATCTCATCGTCGGCGCGCCGGCGCCATCGGCGGCAAGTCCCCAGCGTCATGCGGCGTTTCTTCTGAACGCCGTTCTGGGAGGGAGCATGAGTTCGCGGCTGTTTCAGGAGATTCGGGAGAACAGGGGCCTTGCTTACGATATAGGCTCTTATCTGGCCCCATACCGGGACGCCGGGATGTTCGGTGTCTATGCGGGAACGGACCGCACCCGGTTCCGGGAGGTGCTGGGTCTCATCCGGGAGGGGTTGGAACGGCCCTGTGCCGAACTGCTGACGGAGAAGGAATTGCGATCGGCCAAGGAACTGCTTAAGGGGAACTTTCTCCTCGGCATGGAGAGCACGGACAACCGTATGACGGGTATGGCCAAGAACGAGATCTATTTCGGAAGGCAGGTGACGCCGGAAGAGATCATCGCGTGGATCGACGCGGTCGAACGGGAAGAAATCCGCACCCTGGCCGGCCAAATGTTCAGGCCCGGAGCCCTGACGGTCGCGGCGCTCGGTCCCATATCCGAAGAGGATCTTGCATTTTGAATGGGTTATGATAGAAGAGATCCGCGTTTGCGTCCGAAGGCTGCCGGGAACGGAAGATCTGGCGCTGCCGTCCTATATGACAAGGCAGGCGGCGGGGATGGATCTGTTCGCGGCGGTTGCGGAGGGGACGACGATCCTCCCCGGGGAAAGGAAACTGATCCCAACGGGCGTCGTGGTGGCCCTTCCCGAAGGATACGAGGCTGAGGTTCGTCCCCGGAGCGGGTTGGCCCTGAAATATGGCGTAACTCTGGTCAACACCCCCGGCACGATCGATGCGGATTATCGCGGTGAGATCGGGGTGATCCTGATAAACCATGGTTCCGCCCCCTTCGCCGTCCGGCGGGGGGACCGCATTGCCCAGATGGTGGTGCACCGGGTTTGCCGCGTGGTCTGGGACGCCCGTGATGCGTTGTCCCCGACGGAGAGAGGCAACGGGGGGTTCGGCCATACTTGTTGATTGAGGTGCCGCATGAAAAAAAACCGGGTCAGCAAGACCTTTCAGGAAATCAACGAGAAAATCCGGCAGGGGAAGGCAGTTGTCGTGACCGCCGAGGAGATGATCGACGTTGTGGCGCGGCACGGAGACGTGGAGGCGGCCCGGAAGGTGGATGTGGTGACCACGGGTACGTTCAGCCCGATGTGCTCCTCCGGCGCCTTTCTGAACTTCGGCCACACGTCTCCGAGAATCCGAGCTTCGAAGGTATGGCTCAACGATGTACCGGCCTACGGCGGGGTCGCAGCGGTGGACTGCTATCTCGGTGTCACGGAGGTGGTTGAGGAAGATCCTCTCAACAGCGTCTATCCCGGTGAATTCAACTACGGCGGCGGTCATGTTCTTCAGGATCTGGTTGCCGGGAATGTGATCCGGCTGAGGGCGGAGGGCTATGGCACCGACTGCTATCCGGCGCGGCGGCATGAACGGAACATCACCCTTCAGGATCTTCGCGACGCGATCCTGTTCAACCCCCGCAATGCTTATCAGAACTACAACTGCGCCGTGAACGTTTCCGACAAGACCATCTACACCTACATGGGGATGCTCCGGCCTCGGATGGCCAACGCCAATTATGCGACGTCGGCCCAGTTGAGCCCCCTGTTCAACGATCCCTATTACAAAACGATCGGCATCGGGACCCGCATCTTTCTGGGCGGTGCTCAGGGTTTCGTAGCATGGCCGGGTACCCAGCACAATCCCAACGCCCGCCGTGGTAAAAACGGTATCCCGCGGGAAGGCGCCGGCACGATTGCCACGATCGGCAACCTCAAGGAGATGAGTCCGGAATGGCTGACAGGCGCAAGCATTTTGGGCTACGGTGTATCCCTATATGTCGGGATCGGCATCCCGATCCCAGTCCTCAACGAGGAGATGGCCCGCTTCACAGCGGTGAAAGACGAGGATATATTTACGCAGGTGTTTGATTACAGCATGGATTATCCTAAGGGAGTGGTCAAGAGCCTTGGCGAGGTCAGTTACGGCGAGCTGCGTAGCGGAACGATCATGCTGAACGGGCAGAAGGTCTCCACCGCCCCTTTGTCGAGCTACTTCAAGGCCAGGGAGATCGCCAATATCCTGAAGGAGTGGATTGAAAAAGGCGATTTTCTCTTAGGGGAGCCGCAACAGGGTCTTCCCTCCGTCTCGGACTGAGGCGGGACGGGATGTGTATAAACAATGGTCTTGCATAACCTTGTTTATCGTGTATGTTTGGCCCGCGGTTTCTCCTTTTCGAGGTGTGACGCGGCTCACATGAAATTAAGCCTTGCAATACCGCGTTTTCTCGTGTATATTTACATCGCATTCCCGGATTGAATATGCTTTGGGACTGTGGGAAATCAAAATAATGAGGATAGGCAGGTATCTCATCATCTTTGTCTTGTTTATGGGCGCCCTGATTACATTCGGGGACAGGGGACTTATCGATAATTACCGGATGGACGAAAAAATGATGGCCCTCAAGAAGACGAATCATGGGATGATACTTGAAAATATTGCCCTGAAAAAAAACATCACGCTTTTGCGCGACGATCTCTCCTACGTTGAGGTGATGGCGAGAAGCGAACTGGGCATGGTTAAAAAAGGAGATCTGGTTTACCGCACGGCCCAATAAGGCTTACGCCTCTGCTCCGGGAAACAGGGGCCATCCCTTTTATTTCAAGACGGTGACCGAATGTTCGACATCAAGGATTTGTTTTCAGGGGGGAAGCAACTGGCGGGGCTGGACATCGGTTCCAGTTGCATCAAGCTTGCCGAGATACAGGATAGCCCCCAGGGCCGCATCCTCAGCCTCTTTTCCCAGGCACCCTTGGCCAAAGGCGTTATCGTCGACGGTTCCGTCGTAAAACCGGAAGTCCTGACCGCAACCATCAAAGAACTGTTTCAACAGTCCGGCTGCAAGCGGAAGAAGATCGTCACCTCCCTCTCCGGGCACGCAGTCATCGCGAAGAAGGCGACATTCGCACAGATGGATGAGGAAGAGCTTCGGGCCCTCATTCATGATGAAGCAGGGAAGTATCTACCCTTTGATGACATGTCAACGGTGGACTATGATTTTCAGATCCTCGGAGAAAATCCCTACAACCCCAGTCAGATGGAAGTTCTCATCGTAGCAGCCAAGAAAGAGATCATCGAGGGTTATACGGATGCGATCCAGGCGGCGGGCCTGATCCCGGTGATCATGGATGTCGATTCCTTTGCCCTTGAAACCATGTATGAGGAAAATTACGAGATCGACGAAAGCGATATGGTTGTCCTCATCAACATCGGGGCGAGCATAACCAACCTTAATGCCGTGAAGGGCGGGGTATCGATCTTCACGCGGGATTTTACGATCGGTGGTAATTCCATTACCGAGGCGCTTGCCGCAAATCTCAGTGTTTCTTTTGAAGAGGCGGAAAATTTCAAGATCAACGGGATGGGAGACGACGAGCAGGCCAGGAAGTCATTCCGTGACGGACTGATCGCTTACGCGGATCCGATCTGTTCCGAGATTGAACGGTCGATCGACTATTTCCGGTCCACTTTCGGCGCGGAAACCATCAATAAGATTCTTCTCTCCGGTGGCGGGGGAATGATTCCCGACCTGGTCGCCGAGCTGGGTCGCAGGTTGGGGATCGAGACGGAGATCATCAACCCGTTCAAAAAGGTCCAATTGGATAAAAAGGCTCTGGCGCCGGTGTCTGCGGAGAGCATCGGTCCCATTGCCGCCGTGGGCGTGGGGCTTGCCTTGCGGAAGATAGGTGACAAATGATCAAAATCAACCTTCTCCCCTATCGTGAAAAGGAAAAAAAAGAGAATCTGCAGTTCCAGGTCATCATACTCTCGGGCTCCCTGGTGTTGTTTCTTCTGGTCCTCCTTTTGGTGCATATTTACTTCAGCATGAGCATCAGCAGTATGGAAAGCAGTATCAAGGAGGCGGAGGCCAAGCTGGTCGTATTGGACAAAAAAGTAGGCGACATCGAGGGTTTCAAGAAAGACAAGAAGGAATTGGAACAGAAACTGGGAGTGATCAACTCTCTTGAGACCGATCGGATTTTCCCCATTCGCATGCTGGATGGACTGAACCTGCTCGTCCCCTCGAAGGAGGCCTGGCTGGAAAGGATCACGCAAACGGGCCAGGAGCTTCGCATCGACGGAATAGCCAGGGACAACGGCACGGTGGCCCGCTTCATGAAAAGCATGGAAAAGGCGGATTTTGTCCAGTCGGTCGAACTGGTGGTCTCCCGGGAAAAAGAGGTGGCCGGGGTGAAGTTGCAGCAATTCACCCTGACCTGTGCCTTAAAAAAAGGGACGTGATCCTATGGATTTCAATCTCGACAGCCTGAAGAAGCTTCCCCTCAAGATGAAGGCGCTGATCGTTTTCGTGATCTGTCTTCTTCTGGGCTATTTCTACTATATGTCTTTCTTTGGTGAAATCCTTGCGAAGCAAAAGGCTCTCGATACCAAGCTGACGCAGATGCAGCAGCAGATTGCGGAGAAGGAAAAGGTGGTGGCGCAGCTCGACCGGTATATCCGGGAGGTCAATTCGCTCAGGGAGTCCTTTAAGCTGGCCTTGCTGAAGCTGCCCAATGCGCGTGAGATCGCGGGACTTCTGGCGTCAGTGGTTCTCGCCGGAGAAGAAGCCGGCGTTAATTTTCTCCTGTTTGAGCCGAAACCTCCGGAGCCGAAAGCGCAGGAAGCGAAGCCGGGCGCGGCGCCCCCGAAGCCGGCCGATGCCAAGGGTTCACCTGCAAAAACGGCTGTACCGGATAAGTTCTATGATGAGATCCCGATAAAGGTGCAGCTTGTCGGCAGTTTCCACAATACAGTTTCCTTCTACGCAAAGGTGGCCAAACTGCCCCGGATCGTCAATGTCGAGGAGATCGTCATGGGGGACGCAAAGGATATAAAGGGCAAAGGGTGGGTCGTCCGAACCTCCTGCACCGTAAAAACCTATATGTTTGTGGATAAGAAACCATGATGAGACGGCAGTTCATATCCGTTGCAATGGGTATCATCCTGCTCCTTGTGCTTGCGGGGGGGGCGGACGCGCCCGGATTATGGGCGGCTGATTCGAAGCCCCTTCCTTCCGCCGTCCCGGTAGGCAGTTCTGGTGGACCTTTGGCAAGGCCGCTTCCCGTTGCGCTCCCGCCGCCGGTTCCCACCTACGAGTATAGTGCGGCCCGGAAAGCTGATCCCTTCAGGCCATTCATGGAAACGGATCCGCCCCTCAAAGCAAAGATGGAAGAAGAGCTGAAGAAGTTGATGGCGAAAAGGAGCGGACCCATTTCGCCGCTTCAGCAGGCGGATATCGGGCGGTTCCGTCTCGTTGGGACTGCCGGCGATCAGAAACGGTGCGTCGCGGTTGTCGAGGATGGGATCTCGAAGAAATACTATCCCCTGGTGATCGGGACCTATATCGGCCTGAACAGGGGCAGGGTTTCGGAGATCCTGCCCGATCGTGTGATTGTAGAGGAGAAGGCCGGAAAGCAGGCCAAGAAGGAGAAAGTCAGACGCGTGACCTTAATGCTTCACAAGGAAAAGGAAGAAGAAGAGGGGAAACCATGAGACAGGCAATACAGCGGGCAGTGCTTGTTTTATTAATGATGGTCGTGACGGCGATCCTTCCGCCCGTGCGGGAGGCGCCGGCCGAGGCACGGGAAGGGACTCCGGCGACCGTAAGCGCGGGCTACCTTGAAAATGTGACCTTCGAGAGGTTGCCGGGAAAGGAGCGGGTCACCTTTGCCGTGACGAAGCTTTCCAAGGTGACGGTCGATAATCCGTCCGGCAATGCGGTCGTGGTCCGAATGGAAAACCTTTACGTTCCAGAGGGGCTGCGGCGTCCTCTCAGTGATGCGGCCCTGTTCAATATCGTCAGGGTGACGCCCTCCCAGAAAGCGGCTGACGGTAAGTCGTGGGTTCTGGCTCAGGTCGATCTGAAACAGAAAGTCCCCTTCAGCGTCCGGCAGGAGGGGATGAATATCCTCATTGATTTCAACGTGGCCTCCCTTGCGTCGTCAGCAGAGTCCGTGCCGGCGATACCGACCCCGGAAGTGGCGCCCGGACCGGCAGAGCCGCAGCAGCAGACTCCGCCTTTCGAGACGAAAGTGAAGGCCGGTGCGGAGGCGGGGAAGAATGCGGCGATTGAGCCCGGCAGGAAGGTCTATACCGGCTCCCGTATCTTTATCGATGTCCAGGAAGCCGATATCAAGGCCGTATTGCGCCTGCTTGCCGAACAGGGGAAGGTCAGCATTGTTTCCGGCGATGATGTCAAAGGAACCGTGACCCTCAATCTGAAGGATGTGCCGTGGGACCAGGCGCTCGATACCGTTCTCGATCTTAAGGGGCTCGATCAGAGAAGAGAAGGTGATATCATCACGGTGATCACCCTCGAACGGAAGAAGAAGGATGAAGCGGACCGGCTGGCCGCCAATGATGCGCTTCAGAAGGCCGATGACGAGAAAAAGGCGCGCCAGCAGAAGCTGAACGTGGAGCAGGGGAAACTCAAGCAGATCGTCATTGAGGCGAAGATTGTCGAAGTCTCCACGAACTTCTCCCGAGAGCTCGGGATCCGCTGGGGTTACGGTTATAAGGATAGCTGGAGCGGCCGCGATATGGGGGTCCTCATCGGCAACTCGTCTTCAGGCACGGTGACCACCCTGCCTTCGGGAGTGGGGCTCACAAGCAGCAACGCGGCTGTGAACTTCCCCAGCGTCGCCAACATTGCTTCGCCCGGGATCGGCCTTGTTCTGGGTTCCGCCCAATTCGTTCTCGATGCCAAGCTTTCCGCCATGGAGACGTCGGGCGACGGCACGATCATCTCCTCGCCGAAGGTGACGACGTTGGAGAACGAGAAAGCGACGATCTGGCAGGGGAAAAAAGTGCCTGTGGTCACGCCGGCAACCAACACGAGCCCGGCCACGGTCCGTTACGAGGATGCCGACCTCCGCCTTGTGGTTACGCCGAAGATAACGCCGAGGGTCTCCCCGCAGGAGGAAGACCGGATCTCTCTGGATATCGATGCGACCAACAAGGACATCGACGAGTCGCTCAGCGTCCTCGGAAACCCGGTAATCAATAACAGCGGTGTGACCTCCAAGGTTGTCATCAAAGACGGCGATACGATTGTCGTGGGAGGAATTTATAAAACCACGAAGACCTTTGCCAAGGACGGCGTTCCTTTTCTTTCCGATATCCCCGTTCTCGGCTGGCTGTTCAAATACGAGACCGAGACGAAGACCACGCGGGAGATCCTCATGTTCATCACGCCGCACATCATCAAGAATGCGCCGTAAAGAGGGCCATGACCGGCTGTCCGGGCGGGCTGACCCTCTCTCCGATGGTCCCGGCCGTAAAGCGAGGAAGGGTGAAGATGAAAGCGGCAACGGAAGGAGTTTCAAGATGAAGCAACGATATCTTCGCAATGGTTTGATCTGTCTTCTTGCGGCTCTTTCCCTGGCCGTCCTGATTTCCTGCGGCGCAG